>NZ_JAGPXV010000193.1:0-9217 GCF_018070405.1 Micromonospora sp. D75 | reverse complement strand
CCCGGGAGACCGACCGGGTACGCGCCGACCGCCTCGCCGACGCCACCCGGTTCGCCTCGCTCGCCGGCCCGGCGCTGCGCGGCGGCAGCCCCGGTCCGCTCGACGGGGAACTGGCCGCCTACGACGCCCTCTACGGCATCGGTGCTGCGGTGGTGGACCGGGAGCGCCGTACCGTGGCCGCCTCGTCGGCCTGGGAGCCGGGCGCGGGCACCGGCGCGGCGCTCGACACCGCGCTGTCCGGGCAGCAGTTCAGCGGCCCCGAGTCGGTCTGGCCGTGGGACGGCGGGCCGGTGGTGACGGCCGTGCCGATCAACGACGGCGGCGAGGTGCTCGGCGCGGTGGTGACCACCAGCCCGGCGGACGGGGTGCGCCGCACCGTCAGCGCGTGGTGGCTGCTGCTGGCCGGCATCGGCCTGCTCGCGGTGCTGGCCTGCGTCTCCACCGCGTTCGGGCTGGCCGGCTGGGTGCTGCGCCCGGTCACCGAGCTGGACGCGGTGACCCACGAGATCGCCGAGGGCCGCCGGACCGCGCGGGTGCGCCCCCGGCTCGGCCCACCCGAGCTGCGCCGGCTCGCGACGAGCTTCAACGACATGGCCGACGCGGTCTCCGACGTGATGGACCGGCAGCGCGCCTTCGTCGCGCACGCCAGCCACCAGCTCCGCAACCCGCTCACCGCGCTGCGGCTGCGGGTCGAGGAACTGGGTCCCAGCCTCAGCGACGCGGACGGGCGGGCCGAGCACCGGCTGGCGCTGGAGGAGACCGACCGGCTGGCCACCGTGCTCGACGCGCTGCTGACCCTGGCCCGCGCCGAGCGGGAGGAGAACCAGCGGGTCACCGTGGACGCCGCCGCCACCGCCGCGTCCCGGGTGTCCGCCTGGCTGCCGCTGGCCCGGCACTGCGACGTCGCGCTGCGCCTGGACGCGGACGGCGAGCCGGTGTACGCCCGCACCGTACCCACCGCCATCGACCAGGCGCTGGACGCCCTGATCGACAACGCGGTGAAGTTCAGCGGGGCCGGGGGAGAGGTGACGGTGACGGTCCGCGCCGCCGAGGGCGGTACGACGCTCACCGTCCGGGACACCGGCCCGGGCATGACGGCCAGCCAGCTCGACCAGGCCACCGAACGGTTCTGGCGGGCGCCGGACGTGCAGAACGTGGACGGCGCGGGCCTCGGGCTGACCATCGCGGCGGTGCTCGTGGACGCCTCGGACGGCCGGCTCACCATGCGCCGGGGCGAGCCCCGGGGCCTGGTCGCCGAGTTGTGGTTCCCGGCGCCCGCCGACGATCCGGGTGAGGCCGGCGGGGAGGCCGAGACCGCCGAGCCAGTGGGCCCGCGACACGACGGCGAGCCGGCCACCCGCTGACCGCGCGCGAGCTCAGGGCTTCGCGGCGCGGTACCACTGCGCCGCGCCCGGGTGCAGCGGCAGCGGGGTGGTGACGATCGCCGACCGCTGGCTCATCCGGCCCGCCGCCGGGTGCGCGGCGGCCAGTTCCGCCCGGCGCTCCATCAGCAGCCGGGTCACGTCGCGCACCAGCGCGGCGGGCAGGTCGGCGCGGACGATCAGGTAGTTCGGGTTCGCCACCGTGCTGACCGGCTCCGCCTGGTACATGGAGCGGGGGATGTCCCGGGTCACGTAGACCTGCCCGTACCCGCGGCGCAGCGCCTCGGTCCACTCGCCCAGGTCCACGATCCGCAGCGAGGTCCGCTCGGCCAGGTCGGCGACGCCGCGTACGGGCAGTCCGCCGGAGAAGAAGAACGCGTCGATCCGGTCCTCCCGCAGCGCGGTCATCGAGTCGTCCAGCCCGAGGTGCTCCTGGCGGATCCGGTCGCCGTCGAGCTGGGCCACCTCCAGCAGGCGGGTGGCGGTGATCTCGGTGCCGGACCCGTCGGCGCCCACCGAGACCCGCCGGCCGCGCAGGTCGGCGAGCGTGCGGATCGGGCCGCCGGCGCGGGTGACCAGGTGCAGCAGGTCGTCGTAGACGCGGGCCACGGCGAGCACCGACGGATGCTCGGGTTCACGTGCCGGGAGCACGTCGGCCTGGGTGAAGCCCAGTTCCGCCGCGCCGGACCCGACCAGCCGGACGTTCTGCGCCGAGGCGGCGGTGACCACCACCTCGGCCCGTACCCCGGGCAGCTCCCGGTTGAGCACGGCGGCGAGCGACTGGCCGAAGGCGTGGTAGACGGCGGTCGGGCTGCCGGTGGCGATGCGGATCCGGGTCGGCTCGGCCGGCTCGTCCCGGCATCCGGCCAGGCCGGAGACGAGCAGCAGCACCAGCACGAGCGGGGCGGCGGCGCGCACAGGCCAGTGTCGGCTCACGGGCTGCACTCTGCGCCGTGCACCCGCCGCCGCGCAAGCCCGCCGCCGGGCCGGTCAGCCGGCGGCGGCCAGCTCCGCGCTCTCGGTGATCCGGGTCCGGTGCTCCCCGTTGGGCACGATCACCAGGAAGCAGCCCGCGCCCGGCCGCAACGCCGCCGGCACCTCCAGCAGCGCCGCGCTGCGGACCAGCACCGCGGCCAGGTCACGGTCGGCCAGCCGGATGCCGAGGCAGTGCCGGCGTACGTGCCGGCCGCCGGCGAGCAGCGCCGCCCGCCAGGCCGCCGCCGCCAGCCGGGGCCGCCAGAGCCGCCGCGCCGCCGAGGCGCCCGGGAACGGCCCGCCGAGCAGTTCCCGGCGGCCCTGCCGCCAGCCCGTGGTGAGCAGATTCGCGTACGCCGCCCGGTGCTGCGGCGGCACCGCCAGCCGGTGCAGCTCGTAGCGGCGGCGCAGGCCACCGGTGGTCAGTTCGTGCTGCACCGGCACGTCGAGTCGACCCAGCAGCTGCCGCATCCGGTGCGCCGCGTCCTCGCGGTTGAACTCGGCGATCCCGCCCCGGTGCGGTCCGGGGTCCAGGCGGCGTACGTCGGCGGCCGGCGGCGGCGTGCAGCGCACCATGCAGGCGATCTCGAAGGCGTCGGTCAGGGTCAGCCAGTCCAGCGGCGGGGACGGGCGGGGGCGGTCGAGCAGCGAGGTGGGCTCGGCGAGCATCGGCGCAGCTCCTCGGTCAGAGTCGGGGTACCTCTACCGTTGCCGCCAACGGCCGGGTCGGGAACCGATGCGGCCGAGCCTTGAGCAAAATTTGCGGGAAGCCCGCCGGTCAGAGTACGGTGACCACCAGGTCGACCTGCCGGGGCCGCCCGGCCGCCCGGGGCGCCTCCTCGACCGTGTACTTCAGCTCCCGCAGCGCCCCCACCAGCGCGTCGGCGGTACGCGGCCGGGCGTCGGCGAGCAGCAGATCCCGTACCAGCCGGCCCTTCGTCGCCTTGTTGAAGTGGCTCACCACCGACCGGGTCGGCGTGCCGTCCACGGTCCGCTCGTGCAGCACCCGCACCGTCACCGTCCGCTCGGCGAGCGCGCCGCGCGGCGTCCAGGTGGCCGCGTACGCGCCGGAGCGCAGGTCCAGCACCGGGCCGCGTCCGGCGGCGGGCTCCAGCACCGGCCCGAGCGCGCCACGCCAGTACGCCGACAGCGCCCCGAGCCCGGGCAGCCGCGCCCCGATCGGGCAGCGGTACGGCGGGATCCGGTCGGGGAGGCGTACCGCGCCCCACAGCCCGGAGCTGATCAGCACCTGGCGGCGGGCCGCCCGCTGCGCCTCGGGCGGCAGCGTGTCCAGGCCCAGCGCCTCGTAGAGCACCCCGGTGTAGAGCCGCCCGGCCGGGGCCGTCGCCGCCTCCCGCAGCCGGGCGTTGCGGCGCAGCTCGCCGCGCTGCCCCGCGGTGAGGCCCAGCGCGGCCAGGGCCGCCGTCTCGTCCGGCCCGGCGCACAGGTCGACGAGCGCGGTCAGCACCGCCTCCCGGGCCGGGTTCAGCTCGGTCAGGGACAGCCGGGACAGGTCCAGCCGGCGGCCGGTGCCGGCCTCGGCCTTCCCCTCCGACGGGGGCAGCAGGATGAGCACCGGCACAGCGTACGGGCCGGGCTCAGCGCCACGGCCGCACGGCACGGTCGGGGTGGTACACGCGACTGCCGCCCACCTCGGCCACCACCGCCGCGTCGGCGCGGTCACCAAGCAGCCGCCGCAGCGTGCGCTCGGCGGGGGAGCCGATGTCCAGCACGTACCCGGGCCGTTGCGCGCGCGCTACCCGCTGCCAGTACGCCGGATAGCGGTTCTGCCCGGGCGTGAGCGCCCCGTCGAGCACGCCGCACGCGACCGTCTCCCCGGTGTTGAAGATCAGCCGGTTGCAGGTCCAGTAGTCCCCGTACACCTCGTGCAGACCGGCGTTCCGCACCGTGTCGGCCAGGCGGCGGGCCGTGCGCTCCTCCTCCCGTACGCCCGGCACGCCGGCCAGGAACGCCACGGTGCCGGCCAGCGTCGCGGCGGTCAGCCCGGCCAGCACCACGGCCGCCGTGGCGCCGCCGAGCCGGGCGGCCGGACCGGCGGTTCTGCGCAGCGCGTGCGCGGCGGCCAGCCAGAGCGGCCACAGCACGGCCGGCAGCGAGATCTGCAGCACCGACAGGTACCGGGAGTTGCCGAGTGGGTCGGTCGCGGCGAGCGGGCTGCGCACGTACGCCAGCAGGGTCAACGCCGCGCCCACTACCAGCGCGAGGATCGCCGCGGCCCGGACCCGCGCGGCGTGGTCGGCGGCCCGGCGGTACGCGACCAGCCCGAGCGCGGCGGCGGCCACCAGCAGCACCGGGTAGAGCACGCCGAACCACTGCGTCCAGCGCGCGCAGCCGTCCATCGGGCACAGGCCGGACGCCAGCGGCACCCCCTCCAGCAGTCCGCCGCGCAGCCGTTCGGCCAGCGACGGCGCGACGCCCTCCTTGGTGCTGATCTCCCGGAACACCGACAGCGAGTCCTGCCCGGCCGGCGCGACGATGTTGTCCTTCACCACCGGCGCGATCCCGGCGGCGAAGCCCGCCACCAGCAGCACGCCCGGCCAGCCGATCAGCTCCCGGGGCATGGCCAGGACCAGCACCACGCCCGCCACCAGCAGGTACGGCGCGATCAGCCAGTCCGACCAGAGCGCCAGCCCGGCGAGCAGCCCGAACGCGCCGGTGGCCAGCCAGCGGTGCCGGACCCGCTCCTCGCCGAGCGCCACCGCGAGCAGCAGCATCGCCAGCACCGCCGGCTTCACCTCCGGACGGCCGCCGACCACTGTGAGCTGGTCGCGGACCACCCGCTCCGAGCCGAGCGCCAGCAGGCCCACCACGACGACCGCCAGCCAGGGGGAGAACAGGCGGCGGGTCAGCCGGTACGCCAGCCACAGGAACACCGCGAAGAGCGCGAGCAGCGGCAGCCGCAGCACCGGCCAGCTCGGCCCGGCCCAGCCGACCAGCGGCGCGGCCAGGTAGGACTCCAGCACGCCCATGTAGCGCTGGCCGTAGAGGAAGACCGGCCGCTCACCGCGCTCGGCGATGTGCAGCGCGGCCAGCCCGAACGTGGCCTCGTCGCTGTTCGACGCGGGCACCGTGAGCAGCGTCAGCACCAGGCGGTAGCCGACTCCGGCCACACCGAGCAGCAACGCCACCAGCGCCGGCGCGTCCGGACGCGGCCGCACCCGGTCCCGCTTCGTCGTCGACACGACCAACGCCCCCGTCGTCGCCCCGACCGCAGTCTGTCACGGCGGAACGCGGCTCCGAGGGCCGATCGGTGTGGATCACTCGCGTGGCCGGGCCCGGCCGGGTGTGGCAGTGTTGCAGCGTGCCACCCACACCACCGGACCAGCTTGCCGTACCGCGACTGCACCGCGCCGCGCGCTTCGAGGACGCCGTGCACGGCCTGGTCGAGCGCCGGTTGCGGCGCACCGGGTGGCAGCCCAACATCATCGCGTACGCGGGCTACGGCGCCCCGGGCTGGGCGCGGGTGCTCTGCCGGGTGCTGCTGGGCCGCCCGGACACCCGGCGGCGGGGCCGCCTGGACAAGGTGCGGGGCTGGCGCAGCTTCGCCACGCTGCCCGCCAAGCACATCCGGGTGACCATCGAGGCCGACGGCGTGCGCCAGGAGGTGACCGCCGACCGCAGCGGGTTCGTCGACACCGTGATCGAGGCCGACTTCACCCCCGGCTGGGGCTGCGTACGCCTCAGCGTCGCCGACGCCGAACCGGTGGAGGCGCTGGTCCGCGTGCTCGACCCGGCCGTCCGGTTCGGCATCCTCTCCGACATCGACGACACCGTCATGGTGACCGCGCTACCCCGGCCGCTGCTGGCCGCGTGGAACACGTTCGTGCTGGACGAGCACGCCCGCACCGCGGTGCCGGGCATGGCGGTGCTGTACGAGCGGCTGGCCACCGCCCACCCGGGCGCGCCGGTGTTCTACCTGTCCACCGGCGCCTGGAACGTCGCGCCGACGCTCACCCGGTTCCTGTCCCGGCACCTCTACCCGGCCGGGCCACTGCTGCTCACCGACTGGGGGCCGACCGCGGACCGGTGGTTCCGCAGCGGCCGGGAGCACAAGCGGGCCACGCTGGCCCGGCTGTCCCGGGAGTTCCCCGAGGTGCGGTGGCTGCTGATCGGCGACGACGGGCAGCACGACCCGGAGATCTACCGGGAGTTCGCCGCAGCGCACCCGGACCACGTCGCAGGGGTGGCGATCCGGCAGCTGTCGCCGACGCAGTCGGTGCTGGCCGGCAGCCTGCCGGCTCCCGCCGGACGGCCCTCCTCGGGCCCGGTGGGCCAGAAGTGGCGGTGCGCCCCCGACGGCGCCGGCCTCTGGAAGCTCCTCCGAGAAGCCGACCTGGTCTGACCGCCGGCCCCTCCTCTTCGCGTCGATCATGAGGTTGACCGCCTTGTAGAGATCAACAACTGCCGTCAACCTCATGATCGGCGGCCGACTGTCACGGCGTCACCACGATCTTGCCCGTCGCCGTTCCCTTCTCCAGGTACCGGTGCGCCTCGACGATGTCGTTCAACGTGAACACCCGGTCCACCATCGGTTGCAGCACGCCGGTGCGGACACCAGCGGCCAGGAACGCGGCGACGCGCCGGGCGGTCACCGGGTCGACCATGTCCGCAAAACTCATGTAGCGATAGATGGTCAGTGACGGATTCGCCGGGAACGACGCCGGGCGCGGGTCCAGCCAGCCCACCGTGGCCAGGGTGCCGCCGAGCTTCGCAGCCAGCGACAGCTCGGCCAGGCCCGGGCCCATGACAGCATCCAGGATGATGTCGGCGCCCACCCCACCGGTGTGCCGCCGGGTGGCCTCCCCGATGTCCTCCCGGTCGGTGGCGATCACCGCGGCGGCTCCGGCAGCCAACAGGCTCTCCACTTTGGCGCTCTGCCGGGTGACCGCGATCGGCACGGCGCCGATCTGGTTGGCGATCTGGATCGCGGCCCGCCCGACACCGCCCGACGCCGCGGTGATCAGGACCTGGTCCCCGGGCCGCATCCCGGCTCTGTCCACCAGCGCGCCGTAGGCGGTGAAGTACGACACCCAGAGCGCCGCCGCAGCGACGGGCTCCAGCCCGGCGGGCCGTGGCACGACCCGGTCGGCCGGCAGCACTGTGTACTCGGCGTACGCGCCCCTGGTCTCGAAGTCGGGTATCGCACCGAGGATGACCGGGTCGCCGACGGCCAGCCCGGTCACCCCGGACCCGAGCGCGTCGATCACACCGGTCCCCTCGACGCCCAGCCGCGCGTGCGGCAACGGCACGGGCCGCGGGGACTGCCCGGCCCGGACCATCTGGTCGAGCGGGTTGACCGCGAAGGCCTCGATCCGTACGCGTACCTCGCCGGCCGCGGGCTCGACGACCGGCTCGTCGACGACGCGCAGAACGTCCGGACCGCCGGTCTCGTCGAACACGACTACTCGTGGCATGAATGGCTCCTTGCGTTCCTGAAGGGCTTCGCCGCAAGACGCTACGGAGCCGATAGGAACCCGCTGGTACCTTTCGACTTTGTGCACGACACCCCGGGCCCGGTCTTCCTCGCCGATTGCCCCACCCGCCTGGCCGTCGAGATCATCACCGAGAAGTGGGCGGTGATCGTGCTGTTCGCACTCAGCCTGCAACCCCGGCGCCCCGGCGAGCTGGCCCAACTCATCGGCGGCATCTCCCACAAGGTCCTCACCCAGACCCTGCGCCGCCTGCAGGCATACGGCCTGGTCGAACGCCACGCCTACGCCGAGGCACCCCCACGCGTCGAGTACAGCCTCACTCCACTCGGGCAGACCCTGGTCGAGCCGATCAAGGTTCTGACCGACTGGGCTCGAGACAACGGCGAAGCGATCATCGACTTCCAGGAACAGAACGAGCGCTGAACCAACCCGCCCAACCGAAGACGCTGTCTCAGTGCCGGCCGCCGTGGCTGTTCTGGCGGTACTCGCACTCAGGCAGTTGCGGGTAGGAGCCAGAGAACGCCCAGCGGGGGGATACGCAGGGAGGCCGACGCGGGCAGGCCGTGCCAGGGGATGTTCTCCGCGTGCACCTCGCCCAGGTTGCCCACGCCGGAACCGCCGTAGTGGTGGGCGTCGGTGTTCAGCGCCTCGGCCCACGTACCTGCTGCCGGCAGGCCGATCCGGTAGTCGTCCAGCGGCAGCGCGGAGAAGTTCGCCACGCACACCAGCGTCTGCCCGTCCGGCGCGATCCGGATGAACGACACCGCATTGTTCGCCACGTCGTCCCCGGCGATCCAGCGGAAACCGGCCGGGTCGGTGTCCTGCGCCCAGAGCGCCGGGCTGGCCCGGTAGACCCGGTTCAGGTCGGCGACGAGCCGCTGCACGCCCGCCCGGGCCGGGTCGTGGGTGAGGTACCAGTCGAGGCCGCGCTCCTCGCTCCACTCCCTGTCGTCGGCCAGCTCGCAGCCCATGAAGAGCAACTGCTTGCCCGGATGCGCCCACATGTACGCCAGCAGCGCCCGCACCGTCGCCAGCCGCTGCCACGTGTCGCCGGGCATCTTGCCGGCGAGCGAGCCCTTGCCGTGCACCACCTCGTCGTGGCTGATCGGCAGCACGTAGTTCTCACTCCACGCGTACGCCAGCGAGAACGTGAGCTGATGGTGGTGGTGCTGCCGGTAGATCGGGTCCTTCGAGGTGTAGAGCAGGGTGTCGTGCATCCAGCCCATGTTCCACTTGAACCCGAACCCGAGCCCGCCCTCGGAGGTGGGCTTCGTGACGCCGGGCCAGGCGGTCGACTCCTCGGCGATCATCAGCACGCCCGGGTGGTGCCGGTAGACGGTGGCGTTGACCTCCTGGAGGAACGCGATCGCCTCCAGGTTCTCCCGGCCGCCGTGCACGTTCGGCGCC
>NZ_JAGPXV010000192.1:0-9221 GCF_018070405.1 Micromonospora sp. D75 | reverse complement strand
TGGTCACCGTCGCCACCCGCCGGCTCACCGACGAGTGGCGCGGTGAGCACGCCCGCCGGGCACGCGAGGTCGCGGTGGCGGTCCGGCAGCCCGCGTACGCGACTGTCGCGCCGCCCGCCGACGAGGAGCCGCCCGGCGGGGACGACACGCTGAAGCTGCTGTTCCTCTGCTGTCATCCGGCGCTGCCGGTCAGCGCGCAGGTGGCGCTCACGCTGCGTGCGGTGGGCGGGCTGAGCACCGCCGAGATCGCCCGCGCGTACCTGGTGCCGGAGGCGACCATGAGCCAGCGGATCCGGCGCGCGAAGCAGCGGATCGAGGCGGCCGGCGCGCGTTTCACGCTGCCCTCGCCGGCCGACCGGGACGAGCGGCTGGGCGCGGTGCTGCGCGTGCTCTACCTGGTCTTCAACGAGGGGTACGCGGCGTCGAGCGGCGAGGCGCTGCACCGGGCGGAGCTGACCGCCGAGGCGATCCGGCTGGCCCGGGAGCTGCGCCGGCTGCTCCCGGACGACGGCGAGGTGGCCGGGCTGCTGGCGCTGATGCTGCTCACCGACGCGCACCGGGCGGCGCGTACCGGGCCGGACGGCGAGCTGGTGCCGCTGGCCGAGCAGGACCGCGGCCGGTGGGACCGGGCTGCGATCGAGGAGGGGGTGGCGCTGGTGACCGAGGCGCTGACCTGGTCGTCGCCGGGCCCGTACCAGGTGCAGGCGGCCATCGCGGCGGTGCACGCGGAGGCGCCCACCGCCGGGACCACCGACTGGCCGCAGATCGTCTCGCTCTACCGGGTGCTGGCCCACCTCGCGCCGAACCCGATGGTCACGCTGAACCAGGCGGTCGCGGTGGCCATGGTGGACGGCCCGCGCGCCGGGCTCGCGCTGCTGGAGCCGCTCGACGCCGACGGCCGGACCGCCGGCCACCACCGGCTCACCGCTGTCCGCGCGCATCTGCTCGACCTGGCCGGGGACCGGGCGGACGCGCGGGCCGCGTACCTGGCCGCCGCCCGGGCCACCACGAGCCTGCCGGAACGGCGGTACCTGCAGGCCCGCGCCGCCCGCCTGGCCGGTGACGGGCCGCGCTGATCCGCGCCCGGACAGCACGCCGGGCCGGCCCGTGGGCCGACCCGGTGGGTGTGCGTCGCGTACGTCAGCTCTTGAAGGCGTCCTTGATCTTCTCGGCGGCCTGCTTGAGCTTGGCGCCGGCCTGGTCGTTGCGGCCCTCGGCCTCCAGGCGCTCGTTGTCCGTGGCGCGGCCGACGCCCTCCTTGACCTTGCCGGAGACGTCCTGCGACGTGTTGTCGATCTTGTCGTCGAGACCCATGATGACCTCCACTGATGCGATTGCCTGACGACAACTGGTTACCCCGTCGACCGCCCGCCCAATCCCCTCACCCGATCGGGCGGAAGCGCCGCAGCCGCAGGCTGTTGCCCACCACGAAGACCGACGAGAAGGCCATCGCCGCCCCGGCGAGCATCGGGTTGAGCAGCCCGGCGGCCGCCAGCGGCAACGCCGCGACGTTGTAGGCGAACGCCCAGAACAGGTTTCCCTTGATGATCGCCAGCGTGCGCCGGGAGAGCCGGATGGCGTCCGCGGCGGCGGTCAGGTCACCCCGGACCAGCGTCAGGTCGGCGGCCTCGATGGCCGCGTCGGTGCCGGTGCCCATGGCCAGCCCGAGGTCGGCCCGGGCCAGCGCGGCGGCGTCGTTGACCCCGTCGCCGACCATCGCGACCACCCGGCCCTCGCCCTGCAGCCGCTCGACCACCGCGACCTTCTCGGCGGGCAGCACCTCCGCGATCACCTCGTCGATGCCGACCTCGGCGGCCACCGCCTTCGCCACCGTGGCGTTGTCGCCGGTGAGCAGCACCGGGGTGAGCCCCAGTTCGCGCAGCCGCGCGACGGCCGTCCGGCTGGTCGGCTTCACCGCCCCGGGCCCGCCCGTCCCAGCCGGCCAGGATCGCCGTCCGGCCGGCGGCCTCCGCGCCGGTCGCGGCCCGCGCGATCTCCTCGGGTACGTCGAGACCCCGCTCGCGCAGCAGCCGTGCCCGGCCGACCACCACGGTCCGGCCGTCCACGGTGCCGGTCACGCCCAGCCCTTCGGCGTTGGCGAACCCGCCGACCGGCGGCAGCGGTCCGGCTTCGGCCGCGGCCTCGGCGACGGCCCGCGCGATCGGGTGCTCGGAGGCGGCCTCCAGCGCGCCGGCCACCCGGAGCAGTTCGTCGGCGTCCTCGCCGTCGGCGGGCAGCACCTCGGCCAGCGCCATCCGGCCGGTGGTGACGGTGCCGGTCTTGTCCAGCACCACGGTGTCGACCCGGCGGGTGGACTCCAGCATCTCCGGCCCCTTGATCAGCACCCCGAGCTGCGCGCCGCGTCCGGTGCCGACGAGCAGCGCGGTCGGCGTGGCCAGGCCGAGCGCGCACGGGCAGGCGATGATCAGCACGGCCACCGCGGCGGTGAACGCGGCGGTCGTACCGGAACCGGTGCCGAGCCACCAGCCGAGCGTGCCGGCGGCCAGCGCGATCACGATCGGCACGAAGACGCCGGAGATCCGGTCGGCGAGCCGCTGCACCGCCGCCTTGCCGGTCTGCGCCTGCTCCACCAGCCGCGCCATCTGGGCGAGCTGGGTGTCGCCGCCGACCCGGGTGGCCCGGACGACCAGCCGGCCACCGGCGTTCACAGTCGCGCCGGTCACGGTGTCGCCCGTCCCCACCTCGACCGGCACCGACTCGCCGGTGAGCATGCTGGCGTCGACGGCCGAGGTGCCCTCCTCGACCACGCCGTCGGTGGCGATCTTCTCGCCGGGCCGGACCACGAACCGGTCGCCGACCGCGAGCCGGTCGACCGGGACCCGGACCTCCTGGCCGCCGCGCAGCACCGCGACGTCCTTGGCCCCGAGTTCGAGCAGGGCGCGCAGCGCCGCCCCGGCGGTGCGCTTGGAGCGGGCCTCGAAGTACCGCCCGGCCAGGATGAACACCGTCACCCCGGCGGCGGCCTCCAGGTAGATGTTGCCGGCGCCGTCGCCCCGGGTGATGTCGAGGCTGAACGGGTGCTTCATCCCGGGCATGCCGGCGTCGCCGAGGAAAAGCGCCCAGAGCGACCAGCCGAACGCGGCGAGCGTGCCCAGCGAGACGAGCGTGTCCATGGTCGCCGCGCCGTGCCGCAGGTTGACCAGCGCGGCGCGGTGGAACGGCAGCCCGCCCCAGACCACCACGGGGGCGGCCAGCGTGAGCGAGGCCCACTGCCAGTAGTCGAACTGCCAGGCCGGGACCATGGCGAGCACGATCACCGGCAGCGTGAGCACGGCGGAGACCCAGAGCCGGGTACGCGCGACGCGCAGCTCGTCCGCCGGCTCCCCGGCCGCTGCGGCCGCCTGCTCGGGCGGGGGCGGCACCACGGCGGTGTAACCGGTCTTCTCGACGGTGGCGATCAGGTCGGCCGGCGCGATGTCGTCGGCGTACCGGACGGTGGCCTTCTCGGTGGCGTAGTTCACTGTCGCCTCGACGCCGTCCATCCGGTTGAGCTTCTTCTCGATCCGGGCGGCACAGGACGCGCAGGTCATCCCGCCGATCGCCAGTTCGATCAGGTTCGGCGCGGTGGGCAGCGTCTTTCCTGTGGCAGTCATCGCGGCACCTCCGGCGCTCAACTGTGCCCGTGCCCCGGCGTGCCGTGTCCGGCGTCCGGGGTCGGTGCGGTGGTGGATACCGGCGCGGTCCGGTCGCCGGCCAGCACGGTGAATTCGGCGGTGTGCACCGCGTCGCCGTGCCGGAAGTCCAGGTAGAGACGGTACGCCCCGGCCGAGGGCACCTCGGCGGCGAACGTGATCGCCGGACCGGCGGGGGTGCGCCCGTCGCCGGGTGTGCCCTCCGGGTGCACGTGCAGGTACGCCAGGTCGCCCTGCCGCAGCGCCACCAGGTGCCCGTACGCGCCGAGGTAGGGCTGAAGGTCGGTGACCGGTCTCCCGTCGCGGCTGACGGAGAGCGTGAGCCGACTGGTCCGGCCCGGCTCCGGCGTGCCGGTCAGCGTGACTGTGTAGCCGTCGACGGTGGTGCTGGTCACCGGCGCCGGCAGCGGCCGGGCGGCCAGCTCGCCGGGGACCGTGACGTCCAGGCCGAGGGTCAGCGGCTCGCCGCCTTCGGGCGTGAAGTCGGCGAACGCCCGCCACACCCCGGGGCCGTCGAGCGGGGAGGCGACCCGCCAGGTGCCGTCGCCGGCCATCTCCGGGTGGACGTGCCGGAAGCCGGACAGGTCCCGGCGCGCGACGATCAAATGCATGCGCTTGTCGTGGGCCACCTCGAAGCGGGTGACCGGCGTGCCGTCCGGGCCGGTGATCCGGAAGGCGAACTGCCCGGCCGGCGCGGTGGCGGGCTGGAGCGTGTAGCCGTCTTCGGAGACGAGCAGCCCGCCGGGCAGGTGCGCGTCGGCGCCGTTCTCGTCACCGTGACCGGTGTCGCCGGTCCCGTGGTCGCTGCCGCTGTCGTCGTGGCGGGTCTCGGCGGCCGGGGCGACGGGATCGGCCAGGTTGCCGATCCCGTACGCCGCGCCGAAGACCGCCACGAGGCCGAGCGCGAAGCCGCTGAGCTTCGTCGCCGTGTTCATGGTTTCTCCTCGGTTCTGCGGGTCCCGTGGACCCGTCACGCACCGACGAGGTCGTAGCCGGCCTCGTCGACCGCCGCGCGGACGGTGTCCGTGTCCAGCGGGTTTTGACTGGTGACGGTGACCCGGCCGGTGGCCAGGTCGACCTGGACGCCGGTGACGCCCGGAAGCGCGCTCAGCTCGGTGCTCACCGAGTTGACGCAGTGGCCGCAGGTCATGCCGCTCACCTGGTAGGTGCTCTCCATGTCGCCCTCCGATCTCATACCCCCTGGGGGTACAGCCGGAACGTTAGCATACCCCCGAGGGGTACGCTATCCTCGTACTCATGACCGCTCCGTCCAGCCCGACCCGGGGCTACACCGCCAGCAAGGACCAGCTCCTCGCCCGGCTCCGCCGGATCGAGGGTCAGGTCCGTGGCATCGAGAAGATGGTCGAGGACGACCGTTACTGCATCGACGTGCTGACCCAGATCTCGGCCATCCAGGCGGCGCTGGACAAGGTCGGCCTCGGCCTGCTCGACGGGCACGCGCGGCACTGCATGCACGAGGGCGCCGCCGAGGGCCGGGCCGACGAGATGGCGACCGAGATGATGGCCGCCGTCGGCCGCCTGATGAAGCGCGGCTGAACGGGACCTCCGCCCCTCCGAGCAGGGCACATCGACCCGCGCCGACGCGCCCGTGCGGCCGTACCGTCGAAGTGGCGGGCAGGCCGGCCCCGGCGGACCCGCGGTGACGGACGGAGGGCGGCCCGATGATGTGGCAGAGCCCGATGATGGGCTGGATGTGGATCTGGTCCCTGGCGGTGCTGGCGGTGCTGGCAGGGCTCCTCTGGCTGGCCGTGCGGTGGACCGGCCCGCAGCGGTCCGGGCCGACGGCGGCCCGGCGCATCCTCGACGAGCGGTACGCCCGCGGCGAGATCGACGAGGACGAGTACCGGCGACGCCGGGCCGGACTGGCCTGACCCGCGCGGGGCGCGCGTCACCGGTCACGGTGTCCGGGAGCACCCAGCCGGGCTGCCTACCATGTCGGGGCGACGACCCGGACGTGGTCGACACGTCCGCGCCGGCCCGGTGACCAGACCGGTCCGGCGGACCAGGCGTCGCCGCGACCGTTGGGAGAGACGCCTTGGGTGCCGACCACACCCGCCCCGCACCGCCCACGCCACCGGGCGTACGGCGGCTGCTCGTCGCCGTGGTGGTGCCGCTGTTCGCGCTCACCGTGATCGCCGCGCTGGTGCTCTGGCCCCGGCAGGACCGGGAGCCGGTCGGCGGCGCGGACGTCCCCCGCTACCACGGCACCGTGACCCGGGTGGTCACCGAACCCTGCCCGCCGACGCCGGAGGCCCCGGAGGGCGCAGGCGGCCCCTGCGGCACCGCGACCGTCGCCGCCGAGCAGGGCCCGGACGCGGGACGGCAGGTCGAGACGCCGCTCCCGGCCGGACCGGGCGCGCCCCGGGTCGAGGTCGGCGACAAGATCGTCCTGGTCGAGCTGATCGACCCGGCCGATCCTTCGGTGAAGTCCTACAACATCGCCGAGCACCAGCGCGGCACACCGCTGATCTGGCTGCTGGTGCTCTTCGCCGCCGCGATCGTGGCGTTCGGCCGCTGGCGCGGGCTCGCCGCGCTCGGCGGCCTGGCGGCCAGCTTCGCCATCCTGCTCGGCTTCGTGCTGCCCGGCATCGGTGGCGGCCAGCCGCCGCTGCTGGTGGCGATCGTGGGCGCCGCGTTGATCATGTTCGTGGTGCTCTACCTGACGCACGGGATCACCGCGCAGACGTCGGTGGCGGTGCTCGGCACGCTCGGCAGCCTGGTGATCACCGGCGTGCTCGGCCTGCTCGCCACGTCCGCCACCCACCTGACCGGCTTCGGCAGCGAGGACGCCACCACGCTGTCCATGTTCCAGGGCGACGTGGACCTGCACGGACTGCTGCTGGCGGGCATCATCATCGGCTCGCTGGGCGTGCTGGACGACGTCACCGTCACCCAGGCGGCCACCGTCACCGAACTCGCGCACGCCAACCCGGGGCTGTCCCGGCGGCAGCTCTACCGGGCGGCGACCCGCGTCGGCCGGGCCCACATCGCGTCCACCGTCAACACCATCGTGCTGGCGTACGCGGGCGCGTCGCTGCCGCTGCTGCTCCTGCTGGTCGCCGACTCCCGCCCGGTGAGCCAGATCCTCACCAGCGAGTTCCTCGCCCAGGAGATCGTCCGCAGCGCGGTGGCCACGCTCGGCCTGATCGCCGCCGTACCGCTGACGACCGCACTGGCCGCGATCGTGACCACCGCCGGACGGCGCGCGCCCGGTCCGGAGCCGGCGTCGCCCGTACCCCCGCCGCCCCGTCCGCCGGCCGGACGCGACGACGCGCTGGAGGCGCTCGGCGGCGGAAAGAGTACGGAGGCGACATGGTGACACTCCGCACGGTGACCATCGATTTCAAACGCGACGCTGGTCACGGTGCGCCACGGCGAAATCTCGCTATTGGTCGGCTTCCGGACGTAGATCCGCAGGAGTGCTGTCGGGTAACCTCGCTGCCGGTCACCGCCGAAGGCGCGCACCGGCGCCAGCGGTGCCGCCGCCCAATCGCCTGCGGGCGAGCCGGGGAACCAGGTACATGGGGTGAATCCGCGCGAGCGGTAGGGGCCACTTCCGTCCCGAACCCGTCAGCTAACCCGGTCGGCGGCCGACGGAAGGGAACACTGTGACGCCACCCCTGCGCCGCTGGCTGACACCCCTGGTGGCCGTGCTGGCCTCGCTGGCAGTGCTGGCCGGGCCGAACTCGGCGACGGCGGCCCCCGCCGCGGCGGCCCCGAAGCCGTCCGGGCACGAGGAGGACGGCGAACCACCGCTCATCACCGAGGCGATCGACAGCGCCAACCGGAACTTCCTCCAGGCGAAGGCGAAGCTGGCCAAGTCGCAGGACCGCCAGCGGCGGCTGGCCGCCGAGGTACAGGCGGCACAGGCCGAACTCGAGGCGCTCAGCCCGCAGGTCAACCAGCTCGCCGCCCAGTCCTACCGGACCGGCCGGATGGGCGCGATGGCGATGCTGCTGGAGAGCAACTCGCCCGACTCGTTCGTCCGCCGCGTCAACGCCCTGGACGAGCTGAACCTCCTCAACGCGCAGCGCCTGGCCGCCATCAACGCGGTCAAGAACCGCGCCGAGACGGCCAAGATCGCGCTCGACGCCGAGGTGCGCGAGCAGGAGAAGCAGAAGAACGCGATGGAGCGCGAGAAGGTGCAGGCCGAACGCGCCCTCAAGCTCGTCGGCGGCCTCGGCTTCACCGGCGGCCTGGTCGACGCCACCTCACCGGTCGCCAAGATCGGCCCCGGCCGCACCGCCGACGGCGGCTGGAAGGCCGAGTCGTGCAGCGAGAACGACCCGACCACCTCGGGCTGCATCACGCCGCGGACGCTGCACGCCTACAAGGAGGTCCGGCGCGCCGGCTACACGCGCTTCGTGGGCTGTTACCGGCCGGGCGGGCCGTGGGAGCACCCCAAGGGCAAGGCGTGCGACTGGTCGCTGCAGAACAGCGGCTTCTCACCCTGGCACAACAACGACACCCGCAAGTACGGCAACGACGTGGCCGCCTTCCTCATCCGCAACGCCGACCGGCTGGGCATCTACTACGTGATCTGGAACCGGCAGATCTGGTTCCCGGCCACCGGCTGGAGGTCGTACAGCGGGCCGTCGAACCACACCGACCACGTCCACATGTCGATGCTCTGACCTGGACGCAGCAAGAAGGGGCCGCCCCCGTGGGCGGCCCCTTCGTCGTCCGGCGCTCCGGTCAGCCGGCCAGCGCCGCGTCCGCGTCCGCCGGCGACGAGGGAGCGGGCAGTGACGCCGGGACCTGCGCCACTGTCCGCACCTCGCCGCCGGAGAGCCGGTACGACATCCCCGCCACCGTGCACCGGCCCGCCGCGACCCGCTCGGCCAGCACGGAGGACCGGGCCAGCAGCGTCTCCACGGTCTGCGCGATGTGGACGTCGATGATGCCGTCGAGGTCGTCGATGCCCTGCCGGGCGGCGCGCAGCAGGCTGGGCGAGACCGCGTCCACCACCGCTCCCAGGTGCCCGGCCGGAGCGGCGCCGGTCCGGACCCCCTCCCGGGCGGCCTGGACCGCGCCGCAGGAGTCGTGCCCGAGCACCACCACGAGCGGCGTGCCGAGCACGGTGACCGCGTACTCGACGCTGCCGAGCACCTCGGGCCCGGCGGTGTGCCCGGCGGTACGCACCACGAAGAGGTCACCGAGACCCCGATCGAAGATGATCTCCGCGGCGAGCCGCGAGTCGGAGCAGCCGACGATCACCGCGAAGGGGTGCTGGCCGTCGGCCACCGCCGCCCGGTGCCCGGCGTCCTGATTCGGATGCTGCGGCACACCGGTGACGAACCGGTGGTTGCCGGCACGCAGCTCGGCGAGCGCCTGCTCCGGGCTTCTCGGCGTCATCTGCCTCACCTCGTCTACCTGCGGAACGACCAGGCCGGACGGCCTCGCGACTTCACGGTCACACGGCGTCAGGGGCACGTCAAGATTCGTGATACGCATTTCATACTTTCCCGTGCCGGCCCGCGTCCGATTCGGGTCGGCAGCGTCGATGGCCAGAGCATGGCCACCATGGCGACGACACCAGGTGAGGAC
>NZ_JAGPXV010000191.1:0-9289 GCF_018070405.1 Micromonospora sp. D75 | reverse complement strand
GGACGATGTGTTTGCGCCCCTCGTGCAGGGTCAGCTCCACCTGGGCGGTTTTGCCGAGCGTGTCGACCAGCTTGAACCCGTCGACCTTCACCGGCCCGTCCTCCAGCTCGACGCCGGCGGCGAGGCGCTTGCCCAGGTTGCGCGGGATCGGCCCGGCCACCTCGGCGAGGTAGGTCTTGAGCACCTCGTACGACGGGTGCATGAGCTTGTGCGCGAGGGTGCCGTCGTTGGTGAGCAGGAGCAGGCCCTCGCTGTCGGCGTCCAGTCGCCCGACGTGGTAGACCCGCTGCTCCAGCCGCGCGCCGATGAAGTCGGCGAGCTCGGTGCGGCCCTTCTCGTCAGCCATGGTGGTGACCACGCCGCGCGGCTTGTTCATCGCCACGTAGACCAGGCGGACGTCGGCCTGGAGCCGCTCCCCGTCGACGACGATCACGTCGCGGGCCGGGTCGGCCTTGTCGCCGAGCTGCGCCACCCGCCCGTTCACGGTGACCCGGCGCCGGAAGATCAGGTCTTCACAGGCGCGCCGGGAACCCACCCCCGCGGCGGCGAGCACCTTCTGCAGGCGCTCGGCGCCCTCGTACACGGGGGCGTCGGGCTTCGGGGCACGGTCATCGCGTCGCATCGGCAAGCTCTTCTACGTCGTCGGGAAGGAACGGGGCCAGGGGCGGCAGGTCGTCCACCGAGTTCAGCCCCAGCTTCTCCAGGAACATGGTGGTGGTCCGGTAAAGGTAGGCGCCGCTGTCCGCTTCGGTGCCGCACTCCTCGACCAGGCCGCGACCCACCAGGGTACGGAGCACCCCGTCGCAGTTGACACCCCGGATGGCCGAGATGCGCGAACGGGTCACCGGCTGCCGGTAGGCGACCACGGCGAGGGTCTCCAGCGCGGCCTGGGTCAGCCGCACGGACTGCCCGTCCAGTACGAACCGCTCGACGTAGGTGGCGTATTCCGGCCGGGTGTAGAGACGCCAGCCACCCGCCGCCCGGCGCAGGTCGAACCCGTGCCCGGCGGCGGTGTATCCGGCGGCGATCTCGTCGAGCATCGCGCCGACCCGTTCCGGGGACTGCTCCAGGACCTCGGCCAGGACCAGCTCGCCGACCGGCAGGTCCACCACGAGCCGGATCGCCTCCAGGGCGCCGCGCAGCCAGGACCGGCGCGGGCACCGGTTCCGGCGCGGCCCGCCGCCGTCCCCGCTTGGCGGGTACGCCCTCAGCACCCGCTCCCCCACCCGCCCCCGGCGCCGCGTCCCGCGCGGGCAGGCCGACGTCTCCCCCGGCGTCGTCCGTCCCGGCCTCTCCCGAGATCTTGGTACGGTCCCGCCCTCCGAGGGGCGTCCCCGTACCAAGATCCCCCTGAACCGTGGCGATCTTGGAAGGAATGGGCCCCTCTGAGGGCCCTTCGCTTCCAAGATCCGCCGAGGAATCCGGTGTCGCGTCGAGATCTGCTTCCCGGGAATCGGTGGTGTCCGGGATGTCGGGGTCCGGGTGCTCGGCCGGTGCGTCGGAATCGTCCGGGGCTGGCCGGGGCGGGGCGGGACGCTCCCACGGGGGCACCCATGCGGCGGCCTGGTCGGCCAGGGAGTCGCGGCGTTCCTGGTCGCTCATCCGTTCACTCCTGCGTCGGTGCGTGTTCGTCCGCCGTCTCGCTGGGCACGGCGGCGTCGGATGCGGCATCTGCGGCGACGTCGCCCGGCACGGCGGCGTCGCTCACCCCGGCGCCGACGTCGGCCGGAGCAGCCGCGGCGTCGGCCGGTGCGGCGGGGACGGACGTGGTCGTGGGTTCGGGGCTGCCGGCGTACTCGTCGACTGTCAGCTCGGCCTCGCCGTCGACCGGGCCGGTCCAGCGGACGGTCAGCTCCTCCAGCGCCTGCTCCTGCACGAACGCCACGAGGCCCTGCCGGTACAGCTCCAGCAGCGCCAGGAACCGGGCCACCACCTCGAGCGTCATCTCACAGTCGGCGCAGAGCAGCGAGAACGTGGCGATCCCGGCGCGGCGCAGCCGGTCGGCGATGATGCCGGCGTGTTCGCGGACGCTGACCCGGACCATGTGCACGTGTGCGATGGACACCTCGGGCACCGGTTTCGGGCTCATCGCCTTGACCGCGAGCTTGCGCAGCCGCTCGGGACCGATGCCGAGCACCAGGTCGGGCAGCGCCTCGGCGTACCGGGGTTCGAGCGTGACCGCCCTCGGGTAGCGCCGTCCGCCGACCGCCTCCAGCTCGGCGATGTGCGCGGCGGCCTCCTTGTACGCCTTGTACTGCAGCAGCCGCGCGAACAGCAGGTCCCGCGCCTCCAGCAGCGCCAGGTCCTCCTCGTCCTCCACCTCGGCGGAGGGCAGCAGCCGGGCCGCCTTCAGGTCGAGCAGGGTGGCGGCGACGAGCAGGAACTCGCTGGTCTCGTCCAGGTCCCACTGGTCGCCCATCGCCCGCAGGTACGCGATGAACTCGTCGGTGACCTTGTGCAGCGCCACCTCGGTGACGTCCAGCTTGTGCTTGCTGATCAGCTGGAGCAGCAGGTCGAACGGGCCGGTGAAGTTGTCCAGCCGGACCGTGAAGCCACTGGTCTGCTCGCCGGTGCCCGCGTCGGCGGGCACCACACCGTCGACCTCGGCGGCCAGCTCCGCGGCTACGGCGGGGTCGCCGGCGCCGTGTGGCGGGTCGAGGGGCGGTGCGGTCACCGGGAAACCGTAGACGACGCGGCGGGCGGCCGGCGTGCGCCCTACCGGTCCGCCTGGGCGGCGATGACCTCCCGGGCCAGCTGCCGGTAGTTGCGGGCGCCGGAGGAGGCCGGGTCGAGGGTGGTGATCGGGGCGCCGGCCACGGTGGACTCGGGGAACTTCACCGTCTTGGTGATGACGGTCTGGTAGACCTTGTCGCCGAACGCCTCGACCACCCGCTGCAGCACCTGGCGGCAGTGGGTGGTGCGGCTGTCGTACATGGTGGCGAGGATGCCTTCGAGCTCCAGGTCGAAGTTGAGCCGCTCGCGCACCTTGTCGATGGTGTCCAGCAGCAGCGCGACACCGCGCAGGCTGAAGAACTCGCACTCCAGCGGGATGAGCACGCCGTGCGCGACGGTGAGCGCGTTGATCGCCAGCAGGCCCAGTGAGGGCTGGCAGTCGATCAGGATGAAGTCGTACTCCTTGCGGATGGTGCGCAGCACCCGCGCCAGGGCCATCTCCCGGGCGACCTCGTTGACGAGCTGGATCTCGGCGGCGGAGAGGTCGATGTTGGCGGGTAGCAGGTGCAGCCCGGCCACGTCGGTCTTGATCAGGACGTCCTCGGCGGTGACGTCGTCCTGCATCAGCAGGTTGTAGACCGACAGGTCCAGGTTGTGCGGGTTGACGCCCAGCCCGACGGAGAGGGCGCCCTGCGGGTCGAAGTCGACGAGCAGCACCTTGCGGCCGTACTCGGCCAGGGCCGCGCCCAGGTTGATGGTCGTCGTGGTCTTGCCGACGCCGCCCTTCTGGTTGGCCATCGCGATGATCCGCGCCGGGCCGTGCCGGTCGGTCGGCATGGGTTCGGGGATCGGCTTGCGCATGGTGTACGCGGCCGGGTCGGCGGGGCCGAGATCGGCGCCGAGCGTCGCCTGCTGCTCACGGAGCTCCGACGTCCAGGTCTCGGCACGGTCACCGTTTCCTGCCATGTCCTCGTTGCCCCCTCCCGACGACCACCCGGCGTCGGAGCCGTCCGACGTCCCTCGCGGCGCCGCTGCGCACCCCCGGTCCGTCGCACCTGGAGGCCCGCGCCGATGCCGACTGTACGCCACCGGCCAGCAGCGCGTTCGGTAGCGGGTCGGCGTGTCGGCGGCCCGTCGGCCAGGGCCGGCCACGTCGGCGCTCAGCGGGCGCGCGGATGCGCTGTCGCGTACACCTCGCGCAGTCGTTCCACGGTGACCAGTGTGTAGACCTGGGTGGTGGTCACCGACGCGTGGCCGAGCAGTTCCTGCACCACGCGCACGTCCGCGCCGCCGTCGAGCAGGTGCGTGGCGTACGAGTGGCGCAGCGTGTGCGGGGAGACCGCGTCGGGGCCGTCGACCGGCAGGCCGGCCCGGGCGGCGGCGGCGCGCAGCACGGCCCAGGCGCCCTGCCGGGTGAGCGGGCCGCCGCGGGCGTTGACGAACACCGCGTGGGTGCCGCGTCCGGCCGCGAGCAGCGCCGGGCGGCCCCGGACCAGCCAGGCGCGCAGCGCGTCGGCCGCGTACCCGCCGACCGGGACCAGCCGGGTCCGGCCGCCCTTGCCGCGCAGCAGCACGGTTCCGGCGTCCAGGTCGAGGTCGTCGACGGCGGCGCCGACCGCCTCGGAGATGCGCGCGCCGGTGCCGTACAGGAATTCCAGCAGCGCCCGGTCGCGCAGCGCGCGGGCGGCGGCGTCGCCGGTGCCGTCGGCCGGGCCGGCGGCCTCCAGCAGCCGCAGGACCGCGTCGACGGGCAGCGCCCGGGGCAGGCGGCGCGGCGGCGCGGGCGGGCGGACGTCGCGGCTGGGGTCGGCGCCGGTGAGCCCTTCGCGCAGCGCGAAGCGGTGCAGGCCGCGTACCGCGCTGGCGGCGCGGGCGGCGGAGGAGACGGCGAGCGGCGGGTGGTCGTCGTCGCCGGCGCGCAGCCGGGCCAGGTGGGCCTCGACCTGCGCGGGCCCGGCGGCGGCCAGGTCGTCCACCCCGGCGGCGGCCAGGGTGGCGAGGTAGCGGTCCAGGTCCCGGCGGTACGAGGCGAGCGTGTTCGCGGACAGCCCGCGCTCGACGGTGAGGTGGTCCAGGTACGTCCGGACCGCGCGGCGCAGGGCCGGCGCGGGTTCCGCGCCGGCCGCGCGCACGGCGGCGTCGGTCAGCTCAGCACCTCGTCCAGCGGCAGCACGTCCATGCCGTGCGCCTCGGCGACCGGGCCGTAGACGACCTTGCCGGCGTGGGTGTTCAGGCCCAGTGCCAGCGCCGGGTCGTTGCGCAGCGCCGCCTGCCAGCCCTGGTTGGCCAGTTCCAGGGCGTACGGCAGGGTGACGTTGGTCAGCGCGTAGGTGCTGGTGTTCGGCACCGCGCCGGGCATGTTCGCCACGCAGTAGAAGATCGAGTCGTGGACCTTGTAGACCGGGTCGGCGTGCGTGGTCGGGCGCGAGTCCTCGAAGCAGCCACCCTGGTCGATGGCGATGTCGACGAGCACGCTGCCCGGCTTCATCCGGGAGACCAGCTCGTTGGAGATGAGCTTCGGGGCCTTCGCGCCGGGCACCAGCACCGCGCCGATGACCAGGTCCGCGTCGAGCACTGCCCGCTCGATCTCGTACGCGTTTGAGGCGACGGTCTGCAGGTGGCCCCGGTAGATGGCGTCGGCGGAGCGCAGCCGGGCCACGTTCTTGTCCAGCAGCAGCACCTCGGACTGCAGGCCCAGCGCGATGGCGGCGGCGTTGAGGCCGGACACGCCCGCGCCGATGACCACGGTCTTTGCGGCGTACACGCCGGAGACGCCGCCGGGCAGCACGCCCCGCCCGCCGCCGGTGCGCATCATGTAGAAGGCGCCCACCTGGGGGGCGAGCCGGCCGGCCACCTCGGACATCGGGGCGAGCAGCGGCAGCGACCGGTCGGGCAGCTCGACCGTCTCGTACGCGATGCCGGTGACCTTGCGGTCGACCAGCGCGTCGGTGCACTCGCGGGAGGCGGCCAGGTGCAGGTACGTGAAGAGCACCTGTCCCTCGCGCATCCGGTGGTACTCCTCGGCGATCGGCTCCTTCACCTTGAGGACCAGCTCGGCGGTGTCCCACACCTCGTCGGCGGTGGCCAGGATCTTCGCGCCGGCGGCGGCGAACTCGTCGTCGGTGATGCTGGAGCCGACGCCGGCGCCGGCCTCGACGAAGACCTCGTGGCCGTGGCGGGTGAACTCGTTGACGCCCGCGGGCGTGATCGCCACCCGGTACTCGTGGTTCTTGACCTCGCGGGGGATTCCGACCTTCACGATGCAGACACCTTCCTCCGGGGCTGCTCACCCCCGACTGCGCGGCGCCGCGCCGGCTCCGTTGCCGGCGCGGTACACCGGTCCCGCCGGCGGCAGTCTAGAGCCGTGGGAAGCCCACGGACGGCGACACTGTGACATCCGGTGCCCGCTGGTGCTGACGGTGTGTCAGGCATGGGCCAGGCTGGCCGGTGGAGACGTCATCAGCCGACAGGACAGAGTTCGGTAAATATCCTTCCACGACCGGGGTGCCGGGGCCGACAGGACGCGAGTCGATCACTATTGTGTCCGCTCATGACCACTCCTTACCAGCAGTACCCGCAGGGCGTCTCGGACAAGAGCAAGGTCGTCGCGGGTGTGCTCCAGATCCTCCTCGGCGGCTTCGGCATCGGCCGGTTCTACATGGGCGACACCAAGACCGGTGTCATCCAGCTCATCGTCACGCTCGTGACGTGCGGCATCGGCGCGATCTGGGGCCTCGTCGACGGCATCCTGATCCTCGTCAACGGCGGTGTCGACGGGCAGGGCCGCCCGCTGCGCGACTGACCACCGCAACGGAAAGGGGCCGCCCGGCGCACAGCGCCGCGCGGCCCCTTCGTCGTCGGTTCCCGATCAGCGCGGCAGCGGCGCCTCCGGCCGGCGCAGCTCGGTGAAGCCGGTCTCCCGGGCGCGGGCCGCGGCGAGCAGCCCGGCCACGCAGGACGCGTTGGTGATCTCACCGGCCAGCACCATCCGCACCGCCTCGTCCAGGTCCACGCGGACCACCTGGAGGTCGGCCTCCTCGTCGTGCCGGTCGTGCCGCTGCTCCGCCGGCACCTCGGCCAGCTCGCGGGCCAGGAACACCCGGACCACCTCGTCGGAGAAGCCGGGCGAGCTGTGCAGGTCCACGAGCACGTCCACGCGCGCCGCGGTCAGGTCGGCCTCCTCGGCCAGCTCCCGCAGCGCCGCGGCGGCCAGGTCCTCGCCGCCGACGTCCATCAGCCCGGCGGGCAGCTCCCACAGGTGCCGGCCGACCGGGTGCCGGTACTGGCGGATCAGCACCACCTGACCGGCGTCGTCGAGCGCCACCACGGCGACCGCGCCGACGTGCCGCACGTAGTCCCGGGTCGCCTCGCCGCCACCGGGCATGGTGACGTCGTCGCTGACCACGGAGAAGATCCGGCCGGACCAGATCTGGCGGCGCGCGGTCACCTCGTACCGGTGCTCGACGCCGCTCACTTGGCCTGGGCCTTGGCGCCGCCGCCGCGGCCGGCCTTCTTCGCCGCGCCGTCCAGGTCCACCGGCAGCTGGTCGGCCTGCGAGTACGCCACGGCGGCGCCGACGAACGCGGCGAACAGCGGGTGCGGGCGGGTGGGGCGGCTCTTCAGCTCCGGATGCGCCTGGGTGGCCACGAAGAACGGGTGCAGGTTGCGGTCCAGCTCGACGAACTCCACGAGCCGCCCGTCCGGCGAGGTGCCGGAGATCGTCAGCCCCGCCTTGGTGAGCTGGTCCCGGTAGGCGTTGTTCACCTCGTACCGGTGGCGGTGCCGCTCGCTGACCTCGGTGCTGCCGTACGCCTCGGCGACGATCGACCCCTCGGCGAGCTTCGCCGGGTACGCCCCGAGCCGCATGGTGCCGCCGAGGTCGCCGCGGCCGGCCACGATGTCCTCCTGGTCGGCCATGGTGGCGATGACCGGGTGCACGGCCTCCTCGTCGAATTCGAGCGAGTTCGCCCCGTCGAGGTTGGCCAGGTGGCGGGCCACCTCGATGGTCATGCACTGCAGGCCGAGGCAGAGGCCGAGCAGGGGGATGCCGTTCTCCCGCGCGTACCGGGCGGTGCCGACCTTGCCCTCGATGCCGCGTACGCCGAAGCCGCCGGGGATGACGATGCCGTCGACGCCGGACAGGGCGGCGGCCGCGCCGGCCGCCGTCACGCAGTCGTCGCTGGGCACCCACTTGAGCTTCACCCGGGCGCGGTGGCCGAACCCGGCCGCCCGGATCGCCTCGCTCACCGACAGGTACGCGTCGGGCAGGTCGACGTACTTGCCGACGAGCGCGACGGTGATCGTGTGCCGCGGCTGGTGCACCCGCTCCAGCAGGTCGTCCCAGCGGGTCCAGTCGACGTCGCGGAACGACAGGCCGAGCCGGCGCACCACGTACGCGTCGAGGCCCTCCCGGTGCAGCACCTTCGGGATGTCGTAGATGCTCGGCGCGTCCGGGGCGGCGGTGACCGCCTCCCGGTCGACGTCGCAGTACAGCGACAGCTTCTCCTTGACCTTGTCCGGAATCTCCCGGTCGCAGCGCAGCACCAGCGCGTCGGGCTGGATGCCGATGCTGCGCAGCTGCGCCACCGAGTGCTGGGTCGGCTTGGTCTTCAGCTCGCCCGACGGCGCCAGGTACGGCACCAGCGACACGTGCAGGTAGAAGCAGTTGTCCCGGCCCAGGTCGTGGCGGATCTGCCGGATCGACTCCAGGAACGGCAGCGACTCGATGTCGCCGACCGTGCCGCCGACCTCGGTGATCACCACGTCGGGCACCTGGCCGTCGGCGTCCGGGTCGGCCATGCCGCGGATGCGGGCCTTGATCTCGTTGGTGATGTGCGGGATGACCTGCACCGTGTCGCCGAGGTACTCCCCGCGCCGCTCCTTGGCGATCACCGCCGAGTAGATCTGGCCGGTGGTGACGTTCGCCTTGCCCGAGAGGTCCCGGTCGAGGAACCGCTCGTAGTGCCCGACGTCGAGGTCGGTCTCGGCGCCGTCCTCGGTGACGAAGACCTCGCCGTGCTGGAACGGGTTCATCGTGCCGGGGTCGACGTTCAGGTACGGGTCGAGCTTCTGCATCACCACGCGCAGTCCGCGCGCGGTCAGCAGACTGCCGAGGCTGGAGGCGGTGAGGCCCTTACCCAGCGAGGAGGCGACGCCCCCGGTGACGAAAATGTGCCTGGTCGTCCGTGCTGTAGGGGCCAAGGCCTGCTCCCGTGTCGTCCGTAGCGGTCGTGCGAACCGCCGTGCCGATCAGACAAGTGATCACGCGATCCACGGGATTCCACGGTAACACCATCCGGACCGTGAGCCGGCGTCGCACCCGCTGTCGGCGCACGTGAGGCCCGTGCCGGCCCTCGTGCGGCGCTCTTCCGTGCCCGTCCGGGCCCTTGATCGACACCACCCCGCCGATGTGGTGCCTTCCGCAGGGCCTTGACCCCGCCACCTCCCCGATCTGGCGAGGGCGCGGCGGGGGGCGGCACGCCCGCGGGGCAGCGCGGGCCGGATCAGCCGGCGGGGACCTCCGAGGAGGCCGGGGTCGGCTGTGCGGGGACCCGCGCCCCGGCGCCGGGCGATGCGTTCGGCGTTTCCGTGCCGGCCGGGCCCTGCCGACCCGGTC
>NZ_JAGPXV010000190.1:0-9296 GCF_018070405.1 Micromonospora sp. D75 | reverse complement strand
ACGCGCACCGGGCGGCGTACCGCCGGGGTGGTGACGACCGGCTCGGCGCCGGCAGCCGCCGACGGCGCCGGATCGGCCGTCGGCTGCGCGTCGCCCGGCGGCGTCGCCCGCAGCGTCTGGCGGACCTCCCGCCACCAGACGAAGATCACGAAACCGGCGAACACCGGCCACTCGATCGCGTAACCGAAGCTGATCGCGTTGCCCCCGGCGGCGCGGGTGACCTGCCACCAGCCCATCCCGAGGCAACCCGCCACCAGCACGACCATGGCCACGTGGCGGACGATCCACGCCGGTGTCCAGAGCCGTTCCATGCCCACGAGAGTACCGGGACTCCCCGGGCGTCTCCGACACGGCGTCGTAGTCCGGGCGGTGGTTTGGTGGCACGCCCGCTGGGCATCCGAACAGGTGCCAACCCGAACGAGACGAGGGGGCGACGATGACCGAATCGGTACGCCGGGACGCGAGCCCGGAACAGCGGGTCGCGGAGTGGGACGGCGATCACGCCCGCACCGTCGACGGCGAGCAGCTCGGGGTGGACCCGGTGGAGCTGGGCGACGAGGACCTGGTCCGGGAGATGCAGAGCCTGCACCGCACCCGGCTGGACACGCTGCGCCACGCCACCGACTCGGCGCTCGCCAACCACCTGCGGCGCACCGCCGAACTGGAGACGGAGTACCTGGCCCGGCACCCCGGCCGGGAGGTCGACCCGAGCCGGCTGCGGGACGCCTGATGGGCAGCCACGCCGAGCGCGGCATGTCCGCGCCCCCGGAGGTGGTGTTCAACACCGCCACTGATCCGGACCGCTCCTCGGCCTGGCTGCCCGAGCGGCTGCGCAACTCCGGCACCTGCCGGGTCGAGGTCGTCGACGCCGACGACATGCGCGCCCGGTGGAGCGCCGCGGACTGGTCCGCCGAGATCGACGTGGAACCGGCCGACGCGGGCGGCGCCCGGGTCCGGCTCGACCTGGCCGGCCCGGACCACGACCTGGCCGACGAGATCCTGGCCAACCTCGACCGCGAGGTGGCCGACAACCTGACCGCCGGCTGAGCCCGGCCGCACGACGAGCACGAGGAGGCCGGGTTGACCGGGAGTGGCCTGAAGCAGAAGGTGGCGCGCCTGCGCCAGGCGTACGCGCCGCACGAGCACCGGCCGCTGGAGGGCTACCTGAAGGCGATGGGCACGTACGCGGGCGTGACCGCCGCGCTCGTCGGCCTGGTCCGGGCGACCGGACGGCCGGTGCCCGAGCGGCCCACGCCGGCGGACGTGGTGCTGCTCTCGATCGCCACGCACAAGCTCAGCCGGCTGCTGTCCAAGGACGCGATCACCAGCCCGCTGCGGGCGCCGTTCACCCGCTACGACCACCCGATCGGCAGCGGCGAGGTGATGGAGCAGGTCCGCGACGAGGGCAGCCCCACCCGGCACGCGCTCGGCGAGCTGGTCAGCTGCCCGTTCTGCCTGGCGGTCTGGGTCGCCACCGGGCTCACCGGCGGGCTGGTGCTGGCGCCCCGGCTGACCCGGCTGGTCGCCACCGCGCTGACCGCGGTGGCCGCCTCCGACTTCCTCCAGATGGGGTACGCGGTCGCCCAGCAGGCGGCCGAGGGCGGTCACCACGAGGCGTGAGGGATGCGGACACGAAAAGGGGGCCGGTGTGCGCCGGCCCCCTTTTCGCGCGTCTCCCACGGTCAGGTGGGGGTGGTGCCGTGGTCCTCGCCGGCCCAGCCGCGCGACGCCTCCGGCTCCCGCTCCTCCTCGTCCTCCCCGGTGACGATGTCCCGGTCCACAGCGGTGCGCTCGTGCTCGTTGGCGAAGTCCGGCTCCGGCAGCGTGTCGACGCCCTCCGGGGGCTGGCCGAGCGCCGCCAGGTGCTCGTGCTCGGGGTTGCGGTCGGTCATGTCGCGTCCTCTCGTCTTCCGGGGGCTCAGGCGACCGTGCCGCCCAGCAGATCGGCCGCCTCGTCCGCCGCGTACTCGCCCTGGGGGAGCGCGGCGATCCGGGTGAGCAGCTCCGCGGGGAGTTCGGCGGCCACCGCCCGGCGGTAGATGTCCGCCTGGGTGATCCGCTCCTGGCCGTGGTAGATGTCGTCGAGCAGGTCGTCGAGCGGCCGGGTGTCGGGCTGCTCGGTCACGGGCGCGTCATCGGTCACGCCGACCACCTACCCGGCGCCGAACCGGTCAAACTCGCCCCAACCCCGCTCAGGCCGGGGCCGGCAGCGTGGCCCGGCGGGCCCGGACGGCCTGGGCCAGGTGCTCCAGGACCTCGGCAGTGGTGTCCCACCCGATGCAGGCGTCGGTGACCGACTGGCCGTACGCCAGCTCCCGGGTCGGGTCCAGGTCCTGCCGGCCGGGCACCAGGAAGCTCTCCAGCATGATGCCGACGATCCCGCGCTGACCGGCGGCGAGCTGGGCGGCCACGTCGGCGGCGACCAGCGGCTGGTTGCGGTGGTCCTTGCCGCTGTTGGCGTGGCTGGCGTCGACCACCACCCGCTCCGGCAGGCCCGCGGCGCGCAGCAACTCCAGCGCCCCGGCCACCGACTCCGCGTCGTAGTTCGGCCGGCCGCCCCCGCCGCGCAGCACCAGGTGCCCGTCCGCGTTGCCCCGGGTGTGCATGATCGCCGGGGTGCCGGAGACGTCGATGCCGGGGAAGACGTGCGGCACCCCGGCCGCCCGGATCGCGTCCACGGCGGTGGCGATGCTGCCGTCGGGGCGGTTCTTCATGCCGATCGGCATGGACAGCCCGGAGGCGAGCTGCCGGTGCACCTGGCTCTCCACCGTCCGCGCGCCGATCGCGCCCCAGGCCACCGTGTCCGCGATGTACTGCGGGGTGATCGGGTCGAGGAACTCGCAGCCCACCGGCAGGCCCAGCCGCAGCACGTCGAGCAGGAGCGCCCGCGCGGTACGCAGACCGGTGTTCACGTCGCCGGACCCGTCCAGCGCCGGGTCGTTGATCAGGCCCTTCCAGCCCACCGTCGAGCGCGGCTTCTCGAAGTAGACGCGCATCACCACGAGCAGGTCGTCGGCGACCCGGGCGGCGGCCTCGCGCAGCCGGCCCGCGTACTCCAGGGCGGCGGCCGGGTCGTGCACGGAGCAGGGGCCGACGACGACGAGCAGCCGGTCGTCGTCGCGGTCCAGCACCCGGCCGACGGCACGGCGGCCCGCCACGACGGCCTCGGCCAGCGGGGTCTCGAGCGGCAGGTGGTGGTGCAGCAGGGCCGGGGTGGTCAGCGGCACCACACGGTCGATGCGCTGGTCGATGACCCGATGGGCGTCCTGGGACGTGGTCACGGTGGGGATTCCTTCCGCCGACCGTGCCCCCGTGCCGGGTCCGGGGGATCGAGCCGGCTGCTCGCATACGAAAGGGCAGGGAAAAGAATCCCTGCCCGGCCGGCTCGAAGAGGTAAGTGACGTCAGCTCATGGTCGAGTCACCGGCTCCTCCAGCCGGCTGCCTAAACCATCGATACGACCGCGTCACGTCGGCCAGCGTACCCGACGCGCGCCGGAAAGCCCGCTGTCGTTCCGAAGTGCGGAACACGGGGTATGTGATCGCCATGACCACCAGCCATGACCCCAGTGACCAGGAACGGATCGAGTCCCGGGCGCATCTGCTGCCGGAGGAGGCGGCGGCGGGCAGCGACGACGCGGAGGCGCAGGCCGACGCGATCCTCACCGAGTCCGACATCCGCGAGGCGGACCAGAACGCCGCCCCCGACACGGTGCTTGAGCACCGCACCTCCGAGCAGACCGTCACCCCCGTCGAGCCGCCCGACTGAGCGTCGCGCCCCGGGCCCGGCGGGAACCTCGGTAACTGTCGTCCCGCAACCGGGCCAGCGGGCCGGCCAGGCGCAACCCCGGCGGCACGTTGCCGATCGGATCGAAGGCGAGCGCGGCGTCCTCGGCGGCGCCGCGCTCGCCGTTGAGGCGTACCTCGCCGAACGGCCGCCACCGGCCTGCCGCCGAGGCTACCGCCAGCACCAGCCGGGGCTCGTCGGCGGCCACCGCCGCGCCCGCCTCGGCCAGGCCGCGACCCAGGTCTGGTGACTCCGGGTCGGCCAGCACGGCCAGGAACAGCCGTCGCCCGCCGGCCCGGAACGGCATGATCGACGTGTACGTCCCGGTGAAGCGCCGCCGGGGCAGCGGCAGGTTCCGCAGCACCGGCGCTGCGCCGCTGGAACTGAACAGCAGGTCCACCGGCGGCTCCGGGTCGCGGCGCAGCCGTACCGCCACGCCCAGCACGTCCGGCCAGGCGCGCGGCGTCGGCACGCCCTTGGAGAGGCGGATCGTGGCCGGCCACCGGCCCGGCAGGTCGAGCAGCGGCACCCCGGTCGGCGGTCCCGGCGTACCCCAGATCCGGACCTCGCCGCCGAATGTGCGCCCGGCCGGGTGCAGCAGGCGGGCGTGCCGGAGCCGGGCCAGCGCGGCGGCGGCGCGCTCGACGGCGGACGGTGAGGTGGCGGCCATGCCCGCACGGGTACCCCGGCGCGCACCGACGATGCTCCGGCGCGCGTGTCACCTTTCCGCCTCCGGGATCGGATAGCGTCGTCTCATGCCCGACAGCGGTTTCCCCTGGCCGATCGAGACGACCCGACTGGACAACGGCCTGCGTGTGGTGGTGAGCGAGGACCGCACCGCCCCGGCCGTGGCGGTCAACCTCTGGTACGACGTGGGCTCCCGCCACGAGCCGGCCGGACAGACCGGCTTCGCGCACCTCTTCGAGCACCTCATGTTCGAGGGTTCGGTGAACGTGGCGAAGACCGAGCACATGAAGCTGATCCAGGGCGCGGGCGGCTCGCTCAACGCGACCACCAACCCGGACCGCACCAACTACTTCGAGACCGTTCCGGCCGAGCACCTGGAGCTGGCGCTCTGGCTGGAGGCCGACCGGATGGGCGGGCTGGTGCCGGCGCTGACCCAGGAGACGCTGGACAACCAGCGCGACGTGGTGAAGAACGAACGGCGGCAGCGCTACGAGAACGTGCCGTACGGCGACGCCTGGCTGCGCCTGCTGCCGCTGCTCTACCCGCCGGGGCACCCGTACCACCACGCGACGATCGGGTCGATGGCCGACCTGAACGCCGCCGACCTGGCCACCTTCCAGGAGTTCCACAGCACCTACTACGCGCCGAACAACGCCGTCCTCACCGTGGTCGGCGACACCACCGCCGCCGAGGTGTTCGGGCTCGCCGACAAGTACTTCGGCGGGCTCGCCGCGCGCGCCGACATCCCGGCCGCGCCGGACGGCCGTACCGTGCCGGCCACCGGCCGCCCGGCGGTGGAGACGGTCACCGCCGACGTGCCCGCCCCCCGCGTCTACGTCGCGCACCGCACCCACCCGTTCGGCACCCCGGGGTACGACGTGACCACGGTGCTGGCCACCGTGCTCGGCAGCGGCCGGGGCAGCCGCCTCTACCAGCGCCTGGCCGACGGCGAGCGGATCGCCCAGCCGGACCTCGTCGGCGCGTACGGGGTGGACCTGGCACACGCGCCCGCCCCGCTGATCGCCACCGCCACGGCCCGCCCCGGAGTGAGCGCCGAGCGGCTGCGCGACGGGCTGGCCGAGGTGGTCGACGAGCTGGCCACGGTGCCGGTGACCGCCGCCGAGCTGGACCGCGCCAAGGCGCTGCTGAGCACCATGTGGTGGCGGCAGATGTCCACTGTCGACGGGCGGGCCGACACGCTCGGCCGGTACGCCACCCAGTTCGGCGACCCGGCCCGCGCGGCCGACCGGCTGCCGGCCTGGCTCGCGGTGACCGCCGAGCAGATCGCCGAGCAGGCCGCCGAGCTGCTCGGCGCCGCCGACCGGGTGATCCTGACCTACCTGCCCGAGGAGAAGTGATGTCGCTGATCGCCACCCGTCCCGGCCCCGGCGCCGCCCGCGCCTACCGGGTCCCGCAGGTGGTCCGGCGGACAGCGGCCGGCGGCCAGGTGGTCGCCGCGCACCTGCCCGGGCAGAACCTCGCCGTCGCGTTGCTGCTTCTCGACGGCGGCGCGGGCCGGGAGCCGGTCGGCAAGGAAGGGCTCGGCGCGGTGCTGGCCAAGGCGCTGGAGGAGGGCACCGCGCAGCGGGACGCCACCGCGTACGCGCTGGCCATCGAGGCGCTCGGCACCGAACTGTCGACCGGGCTGGACTGGGACTCGTTCCAGGTGAGCGTGCAGGTGCCGGTGGACCGGCTGACCGCCGCCGTGGAGCTGCTCGCCGAGGCGGTCCGTACGCCCCGGCTCGACCCGGCCGACGTGCGCCGGGTCCGCGACGACGAGGCGACGGCGCTGCGGATGGACTGGGCCAACCCGGGCCCGCGCGCCGACGCGGTGCTGCGGGCCGAGCTGTTCGGCGCGCAGCACCGGTGGGGCCGCCCGCTCTACGGCGACCCGGACAGCGTGGCCGCGCTGGAGGTGGACGACGTCACCGTCTTCCACTCCGAGTGGTTCATCCGCCCCGGCACCCTGATCGTCGCCGGTGACCTGGAGCGGATCGACCTGGACGCGCTCGCCGCGACGGCGTTCGCCGGCGCCGGTGGCGGCCCGGTGGAACGCGGCGGCCCGATCGACGTGCCGCTGACCGGGCAGCGCCGGATCATTCTGGTGGACCGGCCCGGCTCGGTGCAGTCCACGCTGCGGCTGGGCCACCCGTCCCCGCACCGCGCCCACCCGGACCACGTGCCGATGACGCTCGCCGGCACCGTGCTCGGCGGCGCGTTCACGTCCCGGCTCAACCACCTGATCCGCGAGGTGCGCGGCTACACGTACGGGATCCGGGGCGACTTCGCCTCGTCCCGGCGGTTCGGGCGGTTCGCGGTCAGCTCCGGCGTGCAGACCGCGGTGACCGCCCCGGCGCTCGTCGAGTCGGTGGGCGAGATCTCGCGTACCCAGCTGACCGGGGTCACCGAGGACGAGCTGGAGGTGGCGCGTTCCTGGCGGGCCGGCCAGCTCTCGGTCGAGCTGCAGAGCCCGCGCGCGATCGCCGCGGCCCTGACCACGCTGGTCGTGCACGACCTGCCGGACGACTACCACGCGCGGCTGCGGGAGCAACTGCTCGCGGCGACCGTCGAGGACGTTTCCGCCGCCGCGGCGACCTACCTGCACCCCGAGTCGCTGACCATGGTGATCGAGGGGGACGCGGCGGTCATCCGGGACGAGCTGGTCGCCAGCGGTCTCGGCGAGGTGCTCGACCACACGTGACCGGACGGGGCGGCGGGCCTGTGATTCCCGTCGCCCCGCATCCGCGCGGTGGGAAACGTTTCCCACCCGCACCGCCCGGCTGGGTAGCCTCGCGGGCATGAGGATCGGCATTGTGGGAGCCACCGGTCAGGTCGGTGGCGTCATGCGGCAGGTGCTGGCGGAGCGCGAGTTCCCGGCGGAGCAGGTGCGCCTGTTCGCCTCGGCGCGGTCGGCCGGGCGCACGCTGCCCTGGCGCGACGGCGAGGTCACCGTCGAGGACGCGGCCACCGCGGACTACCGCGGCCTGGACATCGTGCTCTTCTCGGCGGGCAAGGCCACCGCGAAGGAGCTGGCTCCCCGGGTCGCCGAGGCCGGCGCCGTGGTGATCGACAACTCCTCGGCGTTCCGGATGGACCCGCAGGTGCCGTTGGTGGTCGCCGAGGTCAACCCGCACGCGATCGCCGACCGCCCGAAGGGCATCGTGGCGAACCCCAACTGCACCACGATGGCCGCCATGCCGGTGCTGCGTCCGCTGCACGACGAGGCCGGGCTGGTCAGCCTCGTCGTCGCCACCTACCAGGCGGTCTCCGGCGCCGGCCTGGCCGGCGTGGCGGAACTGGACGAGCAGGTCCGTAAGGTGGCCGGGGACGCCGCCGGGCTGGCCTTCGACGGCGGTGCGGTGGAGTTCCCGGCGCCGCGCTCGTTCGCCCGCCCGATCGCCTTCAACGTGCTCCCGCTCGCCGGCTCGATCGTCGACGACGGCTCGTTCGAGACCGACGAGGAGCAGAAGCTGCGCAACGAGAGCCGCAAGATCCTGGAGATCCCCGGGCTGAAGGTCTCCGGAACGTGTGTGCGCGTCCCGGTCTTCACCGGCCACTCGCTGCAGATCAACGCCCGGTTCGCCCGCCCGATCGACCCGGCCCGGGCCCGCGAGCTGCTCGACGGCGCGCCCGGCGTGGCGCTGCGCGACGTGCCCACGCCGCTGGAGGCGGCCGGCCAGGACCCGACGTACGTCGGCCGGATCCGGGCCGACGAGACCGTCGAGCACGGGCTCGCGCTGTTCTGCGCCAACGACAACCTGCGCAAGGGCGCGGCGCTGAACGCCGTGCAGCTCGCCGAACTGGTCGCCGCCGAGCGCTGACCCTGCGGGCGTACGTGCCGGGCCACCCGGCACGGACATCCGCTCAGCGGGTATGCCCGCCGGGTCGCCGGCCGCCCCGCGCGCCGGCAGGGCGGAGGTGCCGATGACGGCCGAAGGGGACACCGAGGCCGCCGGGATGCGTTCGGACACGGGCCGGGCGATCGGGTTCAGCGACGCGGTCTTCGCCATCGTCATCACGCTGCTGGTCCTCGACCTGCGGGTGCCCGAGACGGCGCCGGGCGGAATGCTGCGCGCGCTGCTCGACCAGTGGCCGGTCTACCTCGCCTACGTCACGTCCTACCTGTACGTGGCGGTCAACTGGCTGAACCACAAGGGGACGTTCCACCGGGTCCGCTGCGCCGACCGGGGACTGCACTGGGCCAACCTCGGCGTGCTGTTCAGCGTGGCGCTGCTGCCGTTCGTCACCGCGCTCGTCTCCCGCGCCGTGGAGGAGGGCGACGTCTTCGACGAGCGGGTCGCGGTGTCCGCGTACGGGCTGGTCGGCGTGATCCTGTCGATCACGTGGCTGTGGCTCTACCACTACCTGAGCCGGCACCCGGAACTGCTGGAGCCGCACGTCCCCGCCCGTTTCTTCGAGGCCGAACGCGTCCGGGCGCTGCTCGGCGTCCTCGCGTACGCGATCGCCGGTCTGGTGGCCGTGTTCCTGAGCGTGCCGGTGGCGCTCGTGGTGCTCCTGCTGCTGCCGATCTTCTACGGGCTGTCCAGCAACGGCTTCTACGACCTGCGCCGGCGCCTGCGCCACCGGCGGTGACGCCCCGCGTTACCCCGCCTCGGGCGGCGGGTAGACCGCCGTGCCGACACCGAGAGGGGAGCACCATGACAACGGTCGGAGAGTTCATGACGACCCGGTTGGTGACGATGGACGGCAACGACACGCTCACCGCCGCGGCGCAGGAGATGCGCGACAGCGCCATCGGCGACGTGGTGGTGACCGACGGCGACAACGTGGTCGGTATCGTCACGGACCGGGACATCACGGTGC
>NZ_JAGPXV010000019.1:0-22595 GCF_018070405.1 Micromonospora sp. D75 | reverse complement strand
GCGTGACCCGCAGCGGCGGGACGCGGCGCTGGCCGAGATCGGGGCCGAGGTGACCCGGGCGGAGGCCCGGCTGGAGTCGCGCCGCGCGGCCGTGCCGGCGATCACCTACCCGGCGCAGTTGCCGGTGAGTGAGCGCAAGGACGACATCGCCGCCGCGATCCGCGACCATCAAGTGGTGATCGTGGCCGGTGAGACCGGCTCCGGGAAGACCACCCAGCTCCCAAAGATCTGCCTGGAGCTGGGGCGCGGGATCACCGGCCTGATCGGGCACACCCAGCCCCGGCGGCTGGCGGCCCGTACGGTCGCCGACCGGATCGCCGACGAGCTCGGCACCGAGCTGGGCGACGTGGTCGGCTACAAGGTGCGCTTCACCGACCAGGTGGGCGAGAACAGCCTGGTCAAGCTGATGACCGACGGCATCCTGCTGGCCGAGTTGCAGACCGACCGGATGCTGCGGCAGTACGACACGCTGATCATCGACGAGGCACACGAGCGCAGCCTCAACATCGACTTCATCCTCGGTTACCTCAGGCAGCTCCTGCCCCGCCGGCCCGACCTCAAGGTGGTCATCACCTCGGCGACCATCGAGACCGACCGGTTCGCGAAGCACTTCGCCGACGCCGAGGGCAACCCGGCGCCGGTGGTCGAGGTGTCCGGACGCACCTATCCGGTGGAGGTCCGCTACCGACCGCTGGTCGAGGTGACCGAGGCCGAGGAGGAGGACGAGGCCGACGAGGAGAACGTCCGGGACCAGATCCAGGCCATCGGCGACGCGGTCGAGGAACTGGCCGCCGAGGGGCCGGGCGACATCCTGGTGTTCCTCAGCGGCGAGCGGGAGATCCGCGACACCGCCGACGCGCTGGGCAAGCTGGTCCAGAAGAAGCGGTCGCTGCTCGGCACCGAGATCCTGCCGCTGTACGCCCGGCTGTCCACCGCCGAGCAGCACCGGGTCTTCGCCGCGCACTCCAACCGCCGGGTGGTGCTGGCCACCAACGTCGCGGAGACCTCGCTGACCGTGCCGGGCATCAAGTACGTGGTGGACCCGGGCACCGCCCGGATCTCCCGCTACTCCAGCCGGCTGAAGGTGCAGCGGCTGCCGATCGAGCCGGTCTCGCAGGCCAGCGCCAACCAGCGCAAGGGCCGCTGCGGGCGTACCTCGGACGGCATCTGCATCCGCCTCTACGACGAGCAGGACTTCGACTCCCGCCCCGAGTTCACCGACCCGGAGATCCTGCGCACCAACCTGGCCTCGGTCATCCTGCAGATGACGGCGATCGGGCTCGGCGACGTCGCCGCGTTCCCGTTCATCGACCCGCCGGACCGGCGCAACATCACCGACGGCGTGAACCTGCTGCACGAGCTGGGCGCGCTCGACCCGGCCGAGACCGACCCGGCGAAACGGCTCACCGCGCTGGGCCGGCGGCTGGCACAGCTGCCGGTCGACCCCCGGCTGGCCCGGATGGTCCTGGAGGGCGAACGCAACGGCTGCGCCACCGAGGTGGTGGTGATCGCCGCCGCGCTGTCCATCCAGGACCCGCGCGAACGCCCGGCCGACAAGCAGGCCCAGGCCGACCAGACGCACGCCCGGTTCGCCGACAAGGAATCCGACTTCGTCGCGTACCTGAACCTGTGGCGCTACCTGCGGGAGAAGCAGCGGGAGCTGTCCTCCAGCGCGTTCCGCCGGATGTGCAAGGCCGAATACCTCAACTACCTTCGGGTACGGGAGTGGCAGGACATCGTCAGCCAGTTGCGCCAGGTGCTGCGAACCTCGGACAAGGGTGAGGGCCGGCGCGGCGCCGGCGCCGACCTGCCGGAGGAGATCGACACCCCGAAGGTGCACCAGTCGCTGCTGCCCGGCCTGCTGTCGCACCTCGGCCTCAAGGACGCGCAGAAGCACGAATACCTGGGCGCACGGGGCGCCAAGTTCGGGATCTTCCCCGGGTCGGCGCTGTTCAAGAAGCCGCCGCGCTGGGTGATGGCCGCCGAGCTGGTGGAGACGTCCCGGCTGTGGGGCCGGGTGGCCGGGCGGGTCGAGCCCGAGTGGGTCGAGCCGCTGGCCCAGCACCTGGTCAAGCGCAGCTACAGCGAGCCGCACTGGGAGAAGAAGCAGGCCGCGGTGATGGCCTACGAGAAGGTCACGCTGTACGGCATCCCGCTCGTCACCTCGCGCAAGGTGAACTTCGGGCGGATCGACCCGGTGCTCAGCCGGGAGCTGTTCATCAGGCACGCCCTGGTGGAGGGCGACTGGCAGACCCACCACCACTTCTGGCGGGACAACCAGAAGCTGCTGACCGAGATCGAGGAGCTGGAGAACCGGGCCCGGCGCCGCGACATCCTGGTCGACGACGAGACCATCTTCGCCTTCTACGACCAGCGCATCCCCGCCGACGTGGTCTCCGGCCGGCACTTCGACTCGTGGTGGAAGAAGACCCGCCGGGAGCGGCCGGACCTGCTCACGTTCACCCGCGAGCTGCTCGTCAACGACGGCCGGGGCGGGGTGGACGAGGAGGACTTCCCGGACGAGTGGCGGGCCGACGGCGTGACGCTGCCGCTGACGTACACGTTCGACCCGACCGCGCCGACCGACGGCGTCACTGTGGACATCCCGCTGCCGCTGCTCAACCAGGTGCCGGCGGAGAGCTTCGACTGGCAGGTGCCCGGGCTGCGCGAGGAGCTGGTGATCGCGCTGATCCGGTCGCTGCCCAAGCCGGTGCGGCGCAACTTCGTGCCGGTGCCCGACTACGCGCGCGCCGCGCTGGCCGCGATCACGCCGGGCGAGGAGCCGCTGCTGGCCGCGCTGACCCGGCAGCTCCGCCGGATGACCGGCGTGACAGTGCCGCCGGACGCCTGGGACTCGGGGAAGCTGCCGCCGCACCTGCGGGTCACGTTCCGGGTGCTCGGCGAGGACGACAAACCGGTCGCCGAGGGCAAGGACCTGCCGGCGCTGCAACGCGAGCTGCGCCAGGAGGTACGGCAGGTCGTGGCCGCCGCCGCGCCGGACGTGGCCCGTTCCGGGCTGACCGAGTGGTCGATCGGCGCGCTGCCGCGCACCATCGAGCAGGTCCGCGCCGGCTTCGCGGTGACCGCGTACCCGGCGCTGGTGGACGAGGGCGCCACCGTCGGGGTGAAGGTGTTCGACTCGGCCGCCGAGCAGGAGGCCGCGCACTGGGCGGGCACCCGGCGGCTGCTGCGGCTGACGCTGCCGTCGCCGGCGAAGTTCCTTCAGGGGCGGCTGAGCAACGAGGCGAAGCTGGCGCTGTCCCGCAACCCGCACGGCAGCGTGCCGGAGCTGATCGAGGACGCGGCCGGGGCGGCGATCGACAAGCTGATCGGCGACGCGGGCGGCCCGGCCTGGGACGCCGAGGGCTTCGCCGCGCTGCGCGACAAGGTACGGGCCGACCTGGTGGACACCGTGGTCGAGGTGATGGACCGGGTCCGCCGGGTGCTGGCCGCCGCGTACACGGTGGAGCAACGACTCGGCGCGACCCGCAACTTGGCGGTGGTGGCCGCGCTGGCCGACATCCGTGCCCAGCTCACCGGCCTGGTGCACAAGGGCTTCATCACCGAGACCGGCTACGCGCGCCTGCCCGACCTGCTGCGCTACCTGACCGCGATCGAGCGGCGGCTGGACCGGCTGCCCGGCAACCCGCAGCGCGACAAACAGCAGCAGGACCGGATCGCGGTGGTGCAGAAGGAGTACCAGGACATGCTCGCCGCGCTGCCCCCGCCGCGACGCGCGACCCCGGCGGCCCGCCAGATCCGCTGGATGATCGAGGAGCTGCGGGTGAACGTGTTCGCCCAGGCCCTGGGAACCCCCTACCCGGTCTCCGAGCAGCGCATCTACCGGGCCATGGACGACGCCGAGGGCCGCTGAGCCGCCGCGCCGGCCGACGCCGGCGCGGCGGTCCGGTCAGCGGCGGATCACCGCGCCGAAGCCGAGCCAGCGACCGGCGTACGGCCCCTCCACGAGGCGGACGTGCTCGCGGCCGTTGAGCACCGAGCGGCCGTCGATGGCCACCGCGTCACCGACCCGGTAGGTGGTGGGCACCGACTTCATCAGCCCGGCGGCGTCGATCGAGTACGCCGGTGGCGCGTCGACGGCTATCGTGCCGGGCCGGTGCAGCTTGTAGCCGAACCCGGCGCAGATGCCGACCTGGTACCGGTAGGGCGAGTACTCCTGCACGTAGTAGCCGGCCAGGGTGCCGGCGGTGATCGCGTACCAGATCCCGGTCTGCCGCATGATCTTCACGCGGTCGCCGGAGGGCGCGGCGCTGGCGCGGGCCAGCGTCATCTTCGTCCGCGCGGTCACCGTGCCGGCGCTGTTGAACTTGTACGCGGTGTGCGTGCCGGAGGAGAACCGGATGTTGCCCTTCACGCCGTAGGGCGGGTAGTCGGTGTACCAGAGGTCGGCGAGCTGGGCCAGGTACGTGTCACCGGTGATGGCGTACTGCTGGACGAACTGGAACATGTGGGTGGAGTGGTACTGGCCGGCGTCGATGCCGTGGGTCAGGCAGTAGCGGCTGCGCCAGTGCCGCACCCGGGTCTTCTCCCACACGTCCCGGTAGGTGGTGATCGCGCCCTGCAGCATCAGCTTGGCGTCGGCGTTGCGGGTGAGCACCCAGTAGTCGTACAGGCCGTACGCGGAGAACATGTGCCCGTTGTAGGTGCGGTCGCCGCGGACCGCCTTCGGGTGCGGGTACTCCTCCAGCCACAGCAGACCGTCCACCACGTACACGCCCCACGGCTGGCCGGCCGCCGCGGGCAGCAGGTACGAGGCGAAGGTGGCGTCCGCGGCGCCCTTCCACTTCGTCTCGCCGGTGCGCTGGTAGAGCCGGGTGAACAGGCTCAGCGCCTGCCCCTGGGCCATCATCGAGTACCAGGGCGCCGGGTAGAGGTCGGGGCCGCCGTGCAGCCGGTGGTCGAACGGGTACGGATAGAACCACGCGCCGGAGCGCAGCGTGCGGCGGTCGATCAGGCGCTGCGCCTGCCGCTTCGCCCGGTCCAGGTATGTCAGGTTCCCGGTGATCCGGTGGGCCTCCATCAGGTGCAGGCCGTACTGCGCCTGCGCGACCGGGTGGTCGTAGAGCCGGCCGCCGAGGCGCACCATGCGCACCCCGGTGGAGTCGTGCACACCGGGATCGACGAGCGGGACCGGCGAGGTCATGTGGTAGGGCTCGATGCCGATCGGCAGTTCCCGGATCTCGAAGTCGTCGTACCGGAACTGGAACGGCACCGACGCCGCGCCGGCGTACCGGCGGGTCGGTCCGCCGACGCGTCCGGCGCCCGGGGTGGAGGCCGCGCGCGGGGCCAGCCGGGGCATGTCCCGGGCCGGGATCGCGGACAGATTCGGCAGTGGCTCGACCGGCCCCGGCGGGCCGATCTCCAGGGCCGGGTCGATGACCGGGTCCGCCGGCGCCAGGAGCGAGGTCGCCGGGGACGCCGCGGCCCAGGCGGGGCCACCGCCGAGCAGCGGGACCGAGGCGGCGGCCAGGGAGCCGGCGACGACGGCACGCCGGCTCAGTGCAGGTGTCGGGCCGGCGGCCCCGGACGGGTCTTGATGGCGCATGCGAACCTCCCGTGTCTTCACATGCTGGGCATCAGCCTTCCCATGCTGTTCCGGTCGGCCGGGACGAGCAAGGACATTCGTCGCGACATGTCGGAGATCCGTCAAATGGCGGCAAGCGGCTCGACACCGGCGGGGAGCTGGTCGGCGGCGGTGGCGTCGTGGACGTACTCCAGGAGGATGCGGCGCAGCTCGCGCCCGGCGTGGGTGGGGACCACGTCGCGGCGGCGGGCCACCGCGATGGTCCGGCGGACCCCGGGCGGTACGAGCCGGGTGACCCGGATGCCGGCGCGGCGGGCCACCACGATGCCGGGCACCAGCGCGACGCCGAGCCCGGCCTCGACGAAGCTGAGCACGGCGTCCATCTCTCCGCCGTCGACGGACAGGGTCGGCTCGAACCCGGCCGCCCGGCACGCCTGGAGCGTGGCGTCGCGCAGGTCGTAGCCCTCGCGGAACATGACCAGCGGCTGGTCGCGCAGGTCGGTGATGCGCAGCTCCCCGGCTTCCGAGGCGCCCGGCAGCGGGTCGACCGAGGCGACCACCAGGCTCTCGCGCAGGATCGGGTCGGCGCGCAGCCCCGGGTCGGTGCCGGCCGACGGCATGATGATCAGGGCGAGGTCGAGGTCGCCGCGGAGCAGGTCCCGGACGAGATCCTGCGAGCCGCCCTCCTCCACGCGCAGGTCGATCGTGGGGTGCGCGTCGCGGAACCGGCGCAGCACCGGCGGGGCGAGCGAGGTGGCCAGGCTGGGCGTGGCGCCGAGCCGGACCCGGCCCCGGCGCAGCCCCACCAGTTCCTGCACCTCGCGGGTGGCGGTCTCCACGTCGGCGAGGATCCGCTTGGCCAGCGGCAGCAGCACCTCGCCGGCCGCGGTGAGGGTGATGTTGCCCCTTACCCGTTCGAACAGCGGGGCCCCCAGGTCGGCCTCCAGCGCGTGAATTTGCTTACTCAACGAGGGCTGGGTTATGCCGACAAGATCGGCCGCCTGGGTGAAATGTCGTACTTCGGCGACCGCCACGAAGTACCGAAGCTGATGGAGCTGCATCTACATAGCCTACGGCTATCAACGCTGCGATTTCGATGCATTGGACGCCTGATCGAAGTGCTCCTAGCGTCGTTCGCGTGGTAATCACGAAAACTCGGTCGCCCATCCGCTCCAATGTCGGCCTCAAGGCCGTCATGGCGGTGACGGGCATCATTCTGGTGCTGTTCCTGATCGCGCACATGCTCGGCAACCTGAAGATCTTCACGGGCGAGACCTCGTTCGACCACTACGCGCACTGGCTGCGCGACATCGGCACGCCACTGCTGCCGACGACGTGGTTCCTGTGGATCCAGCGCACCGTGCTCACCGTCGCCGTGCTGGGGCACATCGGCGCGGCCACGCTGCTCGCGATGCGGTCCCGGGCCGCCCGCCCGGTGCGGTACGCGCACCGCCGCAAGATCCACGTGAACTACGCGGCCCGCACGATGCGCTGGGGTGGTGTGATCATCCTGCTCTTCGTGATCTACCACATCCTCGACCTGACCACGGGTCACCTGAACCCGCAGGGCGACCCGGCCAACCCGTACGGCAACGTCGTCGCCGACTTCGCGCCGGAGCGGTGGTACGTCACGCTCTTCTACACCCTCGCGCTGGTGACCCTCGGCTTCCACCTGCGCCACGGCGCGTTCAGCGCGTTCCGCAGCCTCGGCCAGCAGACCCCGAAGGGCGAGCGCCGGGTCAGGATCGCCGCGCTCGTCTTCGCCGTCGCCCTCGTCGGCGGCTACCTGCTGGTCCCGTTCGCCGTGATCACCGGATTGGTGTCCTGACATGGATCTGTACCGCGAAGGCGACCCGATCGCCGACACCCGGGCCCCGGACGGCCCGATCGAGACGCGGTGGGAGCGCCACCGCTTCGAGATGAAGCTGGTCAACCCGGCCAACCGCCGCAAGATGACGGTGATCGTGGTCGGCACCGGCCTGGCCGGCGGTTCCGCCGCCGCCACGCTGGCCGAGCAGGGCTACCAGGTGCGGTCCTACTGCTACCAGGACAGCCCGCGCCGGGCCCACTCGATCGCCGCGCAGGGCGGCATCAACGCCGCCAAGAACTACCGCAACGACGGCGACTCGGTGCACCGCCTCTTCTACGACACGGTCAAGGGCGGCGACTTCCGCTCCCGCGAGTCGAACGTGCACCGGCTGGCCGAGGTGTCGGTCAACATCATCGACCAGTGCGTGGCCCAGGGCGTGCCGTTCGCCCGCGAGTACGGCGGCCTGCTGGACACCCGCTCCTTCGGCGGCGCGCAGGTGCAGCGCACCTTCTACGCCCGGGGCCAGACGGGCCAGCAGCTGCTGCTCGGCGCGTACCAGGCGCTGGAGCGGCAGATCGGCCTGGGCAACGTGGAGATGAACGCCCGCCACGAGATGCTCGAACTGGTGATCGTCGACGGCCGGGCGCGCGGCATCGTGGTCCGCGACATGGTCACCGGCGAGATCAGCACCGAGATGGCCGACGCGGTGGTGCTCGCCACCGGCGGCTACGGCAACGTCTTCTACCTCTCCACGAACGCCAAGGGCTGCAACGTCACCGCCTCCTGGCGGGCGCACCGCAAGGGCGCGTACTTCGCCAACCCCTGCTACACGCAGATCCACCCGACCTGCATCCCGGTCTCCGGCGACCACCAGTCGAAGCTGACCCTGATGAGCGAGTCGCTGCGCAACGACGGCCGGGTGTGGGTGCCCAAGGCCAAGGGCGACCAGCGCAGCCCCCGGGAGATCCCCGAGGACGAGCGGGACTACTACCTGGAGCGGATCTACCCGTCCTTCGGCAACCTGGTCCCCCGCGACATCGCCTCCCGCGCCGCGAAGAACGTCTGTGACGAGGGACGCGGCGTCGGCCCGACCGGCCTCGGCGTCTACCTCGACTTCGCCGACGCGATCAACCGGCTCGGCCGCAAGGCCATCGAGGCCAAGTACGGCAACCTCTTCGAGATGTACGAGCGGATCACCGGCGAGGACCCGTACGAGGTCCCGATGCGGATCTACCCCGCCGTGCACTACACGATGGGTGGCCTCTGGGTCGACTACGACCTGCAGTCGAGCATCCCCGGCCTGTTCGTGATCGGTGAGGCCAACTTCTCCGACCACGGCGCGAACCGGCTCGGCGCCTCGGCGCTGATGCAGGGCCTCGCGGACGGCTACTTCGTGCTGCCGAACACGCTCGCCAACTACCTGGCCTCCTCCGGCCCGCTGGACAAGGTCGACGCGAGCCACCCCGAGGCGGTCGCGGCGCGTACCGACGTCGAGGACCGGATCAAGCGGCTGCTCGCGATCAACGGCGACCGCACCGTGGACTCGTTCCACCGTGAGCTGGGCCAGATCATGTGGGAGCACTGCGGCATGGAGCGCTCCGAGGCCGGGCTGCGCAAGGCGATCGACGAGATCCGCGCGCTGCGCGAGCAGTTCTGGCAGCGGGTGCGCGTGCCGGGCGACGGCGAGGGCCTCAACCAGTCGCTGGAGAAGGCCGGCCGGGTGGCCGACTTCTTCGAGCTGGCCGAGCTGATGTGCATCGACGCGCTGCACCGCGAGGAGTCCTGCGGCGGTCACTTCCGGGCCGAGCACCAGACGCCCGACGGCGAGGCGCAGCGCGACGACGACCGGTTCGCGTACGTGGCGGCCTGGGAGTACACCGGCACCGGTGAGCCCGTGCTGCACAAGGAAGACCTGACCTTCGAATACGTCCACCCCACGCAGCGGAGCTACAAGTGAACCTGACCCTGCGCATCTGGCGCCAGCACGGCCCCGAGGACAAGGGTCGGATGGTGACCTACCCGGTGCAGGACGTGTCCCCGGACATGTCCTTCCTGGAGATGCTCGACGTGCTCAACGAGCGGCTGATCCTCGACGGCGAGGAGCCGGTCGCGTTCGACCACGACTGCCGCGAGGGCATCTGCGGCATGTGCAGCCTCATGATCAACGGTGAGGCGCACGGCCCGCAGCGCGGCACCACCGCCTGCCAGCTGCACATGCGGCAGTTCTCCGACGGCGACACGATCGACATCGAGCCGTGGCGGGCCCGGGCCTTCCCGGTCGTCAAGGACCTGGTGGTCAACCGCAACGCGTTCGACCAGATCATCGCCGCCGGCGGCTACGTCACCGCGCCGACCGGCAGCGCACCGGAGGCGCACTCGGTGCCGGTGCCGAAGGCCGACGCCGACGCCGCGTTCGAGTCGGCCGCCTGCATCGGCTGCGGCGCCTGCGTGGCGGCCTGCCCGAACGGCTCCGGCATGCTGTTCACCGCCGCGAAGATCACCCAGCTCTCGCTGCTGCCGCAGGGCCAGCCGGAGCGCTACACCCGGGTGATCGGCATGGTGGACGCGCACGACGAGGCCGGCTTCGGCGGCTGCACGAACATCGGCGAGTGCGCGGCGGCCTGCCCGAAGGGCATCCCGCTGAACACCATCGGCCGGCTCAACCGGGACTACCTGAAGGCGACGGCCAAGCGCGCCGGCTCCTGACCGGACACGGCACGACCCACGCGACCGCCGCACCCCGCATCCAGGGGTGCGGCGGTCGCGCTCGTACGGGGGCCGCCGCCGATTCAAGCCGCCTCTCGCGGGTAGCAGTCCGATGGACGGCACCGGAGAGGGGACATACAGGCATGAAGGCACTGACCTGGCACGGCAAGCGGGACGTTCGCGTCGAGGACGTCCCGGACCCCCGGATCGAGGAGCCGACCGACGCGATCGTCCGGATCACCTCGACCGCCATCTGCGGTTCCGACCTGCACCTGTACGAGGTGCTCGGGCCGTACCTGAAGCCCGGCGACGTCCTCGGGCACGAGCCGATGGGCATCGTCGAGGAGGTCGGGCCCGGGGTGACCCGACTCAAGAAGGGCGACCGGGTGGTCGTCCCCTTCAACATCTCCTGCGGCTCGTGCTGGATGTGCGAGCGGCAGCTCTACGCCCAGTGCGAGACCACGCAGGTCAAGAGCCAGGGCAAGGGCGCGTCCCTGTTCGGCTACACCTCGCTGTACGGCTCGATCCCCGGCGGCCAGGCCGAGTACCTGCGCGTGCCGCAGGCCCAGTTCGGCCCGATCACGATCCCGGACACCGGCCCGGACGAGCGCTGGCTCTACCTCTCCGACATCCTGCCCACCGCCTGGCAGGCGGTGAAGTACGCGGACGTCCCGCCCGGCGGCACGCTCGCCGTGTTCGGGCTCGGCCCGGTCGGGCAGTTCAGCGCCCGGATCGGCCGCCACCTCGGCGCGGGCCGGGTGATCGGGCTGGACCTGGTCCCCGAGCGGCTGGAGATGGCCCGCCGGCACGGCATCGAGGTGCTCGACGTCAGCCAGCTCGACGACGTGCCCGGCACGCTCATCGACCTGGTCGACGGGCGCGGCCCGGACGCGGTGATCGACGCGGTCGGCATGGAGGCGCACGGCGCGCCGCTGGGCAAGATGGCCCAGACCGCCGCCGGACTGCTCCCGGACAAGCTGGCCCAGGCGATGACCGACAAGGCCGGCGTGGACCGGCTCGTGGTGCTGCACGCCGCGCTGAAGGCGGTACGGCGCGGCGGCACCGTGTCGATCTCCGGCGTGTACGGCGGCGAGCAGGACCCGATGCCGCTGATGGAGATGTTCGACAGGGGCATCCAGCTGCGCATGGGCCAGTGCCACGTACGCCGCTGGGTCGACGAGATCATCCCGCTGCTGGAGCGCGACGACGACCCGCTGGGCGTCGAGGACCTGCGGACCCACCGGCTGCCGCTGACCGACGCGCCGCGGGCGTACGAGATGTTCCAGAAGAAGGAGGACGGCTGCGTCAAGGTCGTGCTCGCGCCGTGACCCGGACGGTGGTCGTCACCGGCGCGACCAGCGGGATCGGCCGGGCGACCGCCCTGGAGCTGGCGGGCCGCGGAGACCGGCTGGTCCTCGCGGCCCGCTCCCCCGCCACGCTCGACGAGGTGCGCGACGAGTGCCGGGCCGCGGGCGCGCGGGCGATTGCCGTACCGATGGACGTGACCGAGCCCGGCGCGGTGGCCGCGCTGGCCGACGCGGCGCAGGCCGAGTACGGCCGCGTCGACGCCTGGGTGCACACCGCCGCGGTGATGGCCTACGGCCGTTTCGACGAGACGCCGGCCGAGGTGTTCGAGCAGGTGGTCCGCACCGACCTGCTGGCCGCCGCGGCGGTGGCCCGGGAGGCGCTGCTCCGGTTCCGGGCCGGCGGCGGCACGCTCGTGCTCACCGGCTCGGTGCTCGGGCACATCACCGCGCCCTACATGAGCGGCTACGTGGCCGCCAAGTGGGGCCTGCAGGGGCTGGCCCGCACGCTCCAGCAGGAGGCACGGGAGACGCCGGGCGTCGCGATCTGCCTGGTCAACCCGGGCAGCGTGGACACGCCCGTCTACCGGCAGGCGGCCAACTACCTGGGCCGGGTCGGCCGTCCGCCGCCGCCGATCGCCTCGCCCGAGCGGGTGGCGCGGGCCATCGCGCACTGTCTCGACCGGCCGCGCCGGGAGGTGTCGGTGGGGCGGCTCAACGTTGTCATGCGCTTCGGCTTCACCGCCCTGCCCGGGGTGTACGACGCGCTGGTCGGACCGCTGATGCGCCGGGCCGGGCTGACCCGGCAGCCGATCGCCGCCCACCGGGGCATCGTGTTCACGCCGAACCCGGCCGGTGAGGCGGTCCGGGGCGGGTGGCTGCCGGAGGTGTCCCAGGTGGTCCAGGCCGTGGGCGGACGCGCGGCGACTGTGGCGTCCGCGGTACGCCGCCGGCTGCCCTGACCGTGGCGTGGGTGGCCGGCGTGCGGGCGGACCGGGACGACTGTGGTTACCGTGTACGGCGGGACACGGCGGAGGGACGAGTATGCGGGAAGCAACGGGGCAGGAGCCGGACCGGACGCGCGGCGGGCGGGTGTGGAAGCTCGCCGGGCTGGCCGCCGTCGCCGGGCTGGCCTGGGCGGCGCGGGACGTACCGGCGCAGCTCGGCGGACGGCTCACCGGCGCCCGGGCGGAACGGGCGGCCCGGTCACCGCGCTTCCGCGACGGCACCTTCCACAACCCGGCCGGCGCCAGCGCCACGATGGTCGCCGACCCGGGCCGCAACCTGCTCCGGGAGCTGGTCTTCGGCAAGCAGAAGCGGCGGCCGGGCAGCCCGGTGCCGCTGGTGCGCCCCGGCGCCGCACCGGCCGCCGACCCGGCCCGCGAGCTGAACGTCGTCTGGTACGGCCACGCCTCCACGCTCGTCGAGATCGAGGGACACCGGGTGCTGCTCGACCCGGTGTGGAGCGACAGGTGCTCCCCGTCCGGGCTGGTCGGCCCGCGGCGCATCCACGAGCCGCCGGTCCGCCTCACCGACCTGCCCCCGCTCGACGCGGTGCTGATCTCACACGACCACTACGACCACCTCGACATGGAGACCGTCCGCACGCTGGCCGACCTCCAGTCCGCACCGTTCGTGGTGCCGCTCGGCGTCGGCGCCCACCTGGCCCGCTGGGGCGTACCCGAGCACCGCATCGTCGAGCTGGACTGGTCGGAGAGCCACCGGGCCGGCGGGCTGACGCTCACCGCCACCGCCGCGCAGCACTTCTCCGGCCGCGGACTGCGCCGCGACGGCACGCTGTGGAGCTCCTGGACGATCACCGGTACGCACCGGAAGGTCTTCTACACCGGCGACTCCGGCTACTTCGACGGATACGCCGCGATCGGCGCCGAGCACGGCCCGTTCGACGTGACGCTGATGCAGATCGGCGCGTACGACAGGGCGTGGCCGCACATCCACATGTTCCCGGAGGAGGCGGTCGCCGCCCACCTCGACGTACGCGGCGGACTGCTGGTGCCGGTGCACTGGGGCACGTTCAACCTGGCCCTGCACGACTGGTCCGAGCCGGTGGACCGGCTCTGGGCCGAGGCGAAGGCGCGCGACGTGCGGCTCGCAGTGCCGCGCCCCGGTGAGCGGGTGGTGGTGGACGAGCCGCCGGCGGCGGACGGCTGGTGGCAGTCGGTCGCCTGACCCGGCGCTGCCGCACCTCGCGCTCTGACCCCGCTCAGAGCACGAAGGCGTCGGTCCAGAGCGCGCCGGAACGGCCCGACAGCGCGTCCAGCATGGCCACCGCCTGACCGTCGGTGAGCTGCGCGACGAAGTCGACGATCGCCCGGCCCCGGGCCCGGCCGATCCGGTCCGGGGTACGCGGGTGCAGCTCCGCCTCGGCCAGCTCCACCAGGTCGTGCAGCCGGCGCGGCAGCCGGGACTCCTCGTCCGGGTCCAGCAGCCACTCCCAGAGTGCCTCCACCAGCGTGCCCAGCAGCCGGGCCTGACCGCGCTGGTGCAGCGCCAGGTCCGGGCGGGCCAGCACGAACCGGTGGTGCACGAACTTGAGCACCTGCACCTCGTGCCACTGCGCCTTGGCCAGCAGCACGTACCCGGAGCGGACGTGCGGGTCCGGGGTCACCGTGATGGCGTCCACGAAGCGCGTGGACCAGCGGGCGGAGAACCGGGCGACGTACTGCTCCGCCTCGATCGAGCCGTCGAACGGCAGCGCCAGCAGCCCCTCCACCAGCTCCTCGCGGACGTGTTCGACTGCGGCGGCGAACGCCTCGTCGTCGGCGATCCAGCCGTCCTTGCGGTGCAGTTGCCGGCGCAACCGCTCGATCGCCGCGCCGGGGCGCCGGCCCGCCGCCTCCAGCGCCGGAGCGGTGATCGACCGCAGGTGCCCGCACTCGCGCTGCCAGGCCATCAGCTCGGCCGCCACCGCGCCCTGCTGGAGCACCCCGACACGGTAGAAGTCCTCCACGTCGTGGATCGCGTACGCGATGTCGTCGGCGGTGTCCATCACCGACGCCTCGGGCGTCTGCTGCCAGTCCGGGATGCGGCCGGCGAACGGCTCCCGCGCCTGACGCAGGTCGTCCAGCTCGGTGCGGTACGCGCCGAACTTCACCGACCCGCTCTCCGGGTCCTCCGGCGGGGCCGCCGCGCCGCGGGGCGCCGGGTCGAGGTGCCGGGGGTGCGGGTCGGGATGGTCCAGGCGGGTCCACGGGTACTTCAGCATGGCGGCCCGGACCGCCGCGGTCAGGTCCAGCCCGGTGGTCGCCGCGCCGCGGATCTCGGTGCTGGTGACGATCCGGTACGACTGGGCGTTGCCCTCGAAGCCGTCGGCCAGCCCGAGCCGCTGCCGGGCCAGCCGGTCCAGCACCCGCTCCCCCAGGTGCCCGAACGGCGGGTGGCCGAGGTCGTGCGCGAGCGCGGCGGCCTCCACCACCTCCGGGTCGCAGCCGCCGAGCTTGTCCAGCAGGTCCCGGTACGCCGGGTCGGCCATGAGCCGCTCGGCGATCGCCCGGGCCACCTGGGCGACCTTCAGGCTGTGGGTGAGCCGGTTGTGCACCAGAAGCCCCGACCCGCCGGGACTGATCACCTGGGTGACGCCGTTCAGCCGGGCGAAGAACGGCGAGCCGACGATCCGGTCCCGGTCGGCCCGGAACGGGCCGGCCGCCAGGTCGCCGAGTGCCCGGGCGCTGCCCCCGAAGAGCCGCCGGGCCCGCGGATCCGCAGGTGCCTCCATGATCGCCACGCTAGCGCAGCGGGCGGCGGGCCGGGCACAGCCGGTCGGAGGCGAACGGCACAATGCAGGGCGGAAACCACCCGAGAAGGCGGATGACAATCGTGACCCAGTCAGTGCACCAGCGGATCGCCGAGGAACTCGGCGTCGCCGAACGTCAGGTGCGGGCAGCAGTCGAGCTGCTCGACGGCGGCGCCACAGTGCCGTTCATCGCCCGCTACCGCAAGGAGGCCACCGGCCTGCTCGACGACGCGCAGCTGCGCACACTGGAGGAGCGCCTGCGCTACCTGCGCGAGCTGGACGAGCGGCGCGCGGCGGTGCTGGAGTCGATCCGCAGCCAGGGCAAGCTCGACGAGGCGCTGGAGGCGCAGATCCTCGCCGCCGACTCGAAGTCGCGCCTGGAGGACATCTACCTGCCCTACAAGCCGAAGCGGCGCACCCGCGCGCAGATCGCCCGCGAGGCCGGGCTGGAGCCGCTCGCGGACACGCTGCTCGCCGACCCGGCGCAGGACCCGAAGGCGGTCGCCGCCGGGTTCGCCGACCCGGACAAGGGCGTCGCGGACGCCGCCGCCGCGCTGGACGGCGCGCGGGCCATCCTGATCGAGCGCTTCGCCGAGGACGCCGACCTGATCGGCACGCTGCGCGAGCAGATGTGGTCGCGGGGCCGGCTGGTCTCCCGGGTACGCGAGGGTCAGGAAACCGCCGGGGCGAAGTTCGCCGACTACTTCGACTTCGCCGAGCCGTACCCGAAGCTGCCCTCGCACCGCATCCTCGCCATGTTCCGGGGCGAGAAGGAGGGCGTGCTGGAGCTGACCATGGATCCGGAGGCCGACGGGGACGCCGACGCGAACCCGGGCCCCAGCCGGTACGAGGCCGCCGTGGCGGGACGCTTCGGCGTCAGCGACCAGGGACGGCCCGCCGACAAGTGGCTGGCCGACACGGTGCGCTGGGCCTGGCGTACCCGGATCCTCATCCACCTCGGCGCGGACCTGCGGATGCGGCTGTGGCAGGCGGCCGAGGAGGAGGCCGTGCGGGTCTTCGCCACCAACCTGCGTGACCTGCTGCTGGCGGCGCCGGCCGGCGCGCGTCCCACCATGGGTCTGGACCCGGGCCTGCGCACCGGTGTGAAGGTGGCGGTCGTCGACGCCACCGGCAAGGTGGTCGCCACCGACACGATCTACCCGCACGAGCCGCGCCGGCAGTGGGACGCCTCGCTGCACACGCTCGCCACGCTCGCCGCCGCGCACGGCGTCGAACTGGTCGCGATCGGCAACGGCACCGCCAGCCGGGAGACCGACAAGCTCGCCGCCGACCTGATCAAACAGCACCCCGAGCTGAAGCTGACCAAGGTGGTGGTCTCCGAGGCGGGCGCGTCGGTCTACTCCGCCTCCGCGTACGCCTCGCAGGAGCTGCCCGGCCTGGACGTCTCGCTGCGCGGCGCGGTGTCGATCGCCCGCCGCCTCCAGGACCCGCTGGCCGAGCTGGTGAAGATCGACCCGCGGTCGATCGGCGTCGGGCAGTACCAGCACGACCTGTCCGAGGTGAAGCTGTCCCGCTCGCTCGACGCGGTCGTGGAGGACTGCGTCAACGCGGTCGGCGTGGACGTCAACACCGCCTCCGCGCCGCTGCTCACCCGGGTGTCCGGCATCGGCGCCGGGCTGGCCGAGAACATCGTGCTGCACCGCGACGCCAACGGGCCGTTCCGCACCCGGGCGGAGCTGAAGAAGGTGCCCCGGCTCGGGCCGAAGGCGTTCGAGCAGTGCGCGGGCTTCCTGCGCATCCCCGGCGGCGACGACCCGCTGGACTCCTCCAGCGTGCACCCCGAGGCGTACCCGGTGGTGCGCCGCATCCTCTCCTCCACCGGGCAGGACCTGCGCGCGCTGATCGGGAAGTCGGCGATCCTGCGCGGCCTGCGCGCGACCGACTTCGTCGACGACACGTTCGGCCTGCCCACAGTCACCGACATCCTGGCCGAGCTGGAGAAGCCGGGCCGCGACCCGCGCCCCGAGTTCCGCACCGCCACGTTCGTCGAGGGCGTGGAGAAGATCAGCGACCTGACACCGGGCATGGTGCTCGAGGGCGTGGTCACGAACGTGGCCGCGTTCGGCGCGTTCGTCGACGTGGGCGTGCACCAGGACGGTCTGGTGCACGTCTCGGCCATGTCGCACACGTTCGTCAAGGACCCGCGCGACGTGGTGAAGTCCGGCGACGTGGTGAAGGTCCGGGTGCTCGACGTGGACGTGCCGCGCAAGCGGATCTCGCTGACGCTGCGGCTGGACGACGAGGCGCCGGCCGGCGGCGGGCGCCCGGCGGGCGGCGACGGCCGACGGGACCGGGGCGGTCAGGGCGGCGGGCCACGCGGCGGCGGCCAGGGACGCATCGGCGGCCAGCAGAACGGGCAGCGCGGTGGTGGCCAGCAGGGCGGCCAGCGCGGCGGCTCGGGCGGCGGCGGGCAACGCGGTGGCGGACAGGGCGGCACGTCGCGCGGTGGCCAGCAGCAGCGGCCCGGGCGCGGTGGCGGCGCCCCGCTCAACGACGCCATGGCGGAGGCGCTGCGCCGCGCCGGCCTGGCCTGACACGTCCCGCTGCCGGGCCGAGGTCACGAACGCCTCAGCCCGGCAGCCCCGGCGGGGAACAGCGACGCGCCGGCCCGTGTCGCGGTCAGGCGCCCCGGCAGGGCGACGGCCGCGGGGACGGGCCGAGGCACCGGCATGGAACCCTTGATCAACACGATCTCGCCGAGGTGGTGGCATCAGAGGCTCCGCGACACCACCACTTCGGCGAGCTGGAGTTGATCACACCGGGCAGCGCGCCGGGAAAGGGACGGGTCACGCCTGCCGGAGCCGCGAACACCACTCACCAGGCGCGTTGTCGACCAAGGAGTTCGTGGCCTGTTCAGGGCGTTCGACTGACACAAACCCCTTGATCGCCGCAGCCTCGGCGGTGCGCGCGCCGGGCCCGACGGCCTGTGCGCCGGGCGGGGCCGGTTCCGCGTACCCTCGCGGTCGTGGGCGGTGAGGACGACGAGCGGTGGCGGGAGCGGCGACGCCACGCGGTGCGGGCGCACGCGGAGGCCGCCGCCCGCGAACGCGAGGCCGAGCAGGCGGAGGCCGCGGAGCTGGTGGCCCGGTTCGCCGCCGAGGCGCTGCGGCGCGGGCTGCGCGCCGGCCGGCTGACCGCGACCGGGCACGACGGGCGCGGTCGCTACCGCACGCGGATCACCGGCTGGTACGTGGACCGGGCGCACAGCCGCGCGGTGGACACCGACGGGCGTTTCTACCTGCTCACCGTGCCGCCGGGCCTGCGGACGCGGCTGCTCGGGGCGGACCCGCCGCCCAGTCCGCCGCCGCTCGTGGTCGGCCGGGGCGGCCGGGACGGCGAGTCGGTGCCGCTGGCGACCCTGCTCAGCCGTCGTCTCGACGCGGGCGACGACTGGCGCTGACCGGGGCCGGACGCCGGTCTGCCCGCTGCCGGGGCACCGCGTGCGCGGCCCGCCGGGCGACGTGCCGCCACCAGCACAGCTGGACCACGAGCGTGAGCAGCCCGGCGAGCACGATCGCGGCCAGGTTGATCACCAGTTGGAGGGCGGAGCCGGCGGCCTCGTGCCACACCCCGTACGCGGACGCGACGGCCACGTTCGCCGCCGCCGGCACGGTGGTCACCGAGATCAGCACACCCACGAGCGAGCCGGACTTCTTCGAGGTCAGCGACAGCATGCCGGCCACGCCGGCGAGCAGGCCCACCACCCAGGACAACGCGTCCGGACGCCAGATGAAGTCGGTCATCGGCCGTTCCGCCAGCAGCATGTCCCGGTCGACCAGGCCGGCCGCGGTGAGCGCCCAGGTGCTCAGCGCGGTGGCCGCCATGGCGACGAGGAAACCGACCGTCAGCGCCTTGACCGAGTGACCGACCACGCGCGGCTGACGCCGCAGCAACGCCACGCAGAGCGCGGCGAGCGGACCGAACTCCGGGCCGACCACCATCGCGCCGACGATCAGGATGGGCTGGTCCAGCAGCACGCCGATCCCGGCGATCATGGTGGCCACCACGATCAGGGCGAGGAACGTGCCGGTGAGCACCGTCTGCTCGCCGGTCTTCGCGGCGATCTCGTCCCACACCACGGCGTCCTCCCCGTGGCCGGGGGCTTCCTCGGCGGCCCGGTCGGCCGCCTCGGACAGGGTCAGCTCGACGTCGTCGGCGGCGATCCCGCCGCGTACGTCCACGTCGAGGTCCTGCAGGCGGCGCAGGACGTGGTCCGCGCTCTCCCGGACCACGTCGCAGAGGATCAGGTCGCCGGCGGGCCGGCGGGCGGCCCCGGTGAGAACTACCAGGTGGGTCACGCCGGGCTCGGCGCCGAGCAGGTCCACGACGGCCGACGAGCGGTCGCCCGGCGCGATGATTCGCAGGTGCAGCACCGGCGCACTCTACTGCGGGGCGACAACGCGCAGAAGCATGTCGGAAAGCCGATATTTTCCACGGCTCTGGCGAATCTCGTCCCTACCGTCACCTTATGGGCACCCAGTTCTCCCACATGAGAAAGACTTTGCTGGCACTGGCGCTGACCATGGGCGCCGTGGCCTCGACAGCCGGTCCGGCGGAAGCGGCCGGCGTCCCGGCGGTCCGCGGCGCGGCGGACGTGAGCGGCTATGCGCGCGACGGGTTCCGGCCACAGTTCATCCCGGACGCCGGCCTGCCGTACAACGACAGCGCGCTGGCGCCGCGGGTGGATCCGAACCCGCACGACGAGCACGGTGTCCGCCTGTTCCAGTACAACGGACAGACGTACGACCATCCCGTCGCCCAGGCGCAGTGGGGACTGAGCAACCTGCGCACCTATCTCGCCAACCGCGACCGGCTCTTCCTCGACCGGGCGGTGGCGCAGGCTCAGCGGAACATCGACCGCAGGGTCGAGTCGCGCTCGGCCTGGTGGTACCCCTACGAGTTCGACTTCCCCCGGTGCGCCCAGATGCCGGTGATCCACGCGCCGTGGTTCAGCGCGATGGCGCAGGGACAGCTGCTCAGCCTCTTCACCCGCCTGGCGGCGGTCACCGGGGAGCAGAAGTGGCGTCAGGCCGCGGACCGGACCTTCGCCAGCCTCCTGCTTCCGCCGGAGACCGGGCTGCCCTGGGCCAGCTGGGTGGACGACGCCGGGCACCTGTGGTTCGAGGAGTACCCGCTGACGCCGGGAGTGACCGGCGAACGCGTGCTGAACGGCCACATCTTCGCGCTCTACGGCGTGTACGACTACTGGCGGCACACCTCGGACCAGCGGGCCGCCGCCCTGTTCGACGGCGCCGCCACCACGCTGCGCCGGCACGTGCCGACCACGTTTCGCGCGCCGCAGTGGGCCAGCCGCTACTCGATCGGCTGTCCCTCCTCGTACGCGGGCTACCACCCTGTGCACATCGGACAGCTGCTGAAGACGTACGAGATGACCCGCGCTCCGGTCTTCGCCGCCATGGCCGACCTGTTCCGCGAGGACTACCCGGCGCCGGCCGTGTCCGGCACCGTCATCTTCTCCGGTGGGGCGCACGTCGGCTACCGGTTCTCCTCCGCAGGCGCGGTGCTGGAGCAGAAATCCCTGACTCTGTCCCGGCAGTCCCAGGCGAACGCCGACCAACGCGTCCGCATCCTCGGGCGCGGCATCTACTACCGGATCACGAACGGGGCCTTGGCCGGGTTCCTCATTCCTGAGACGCCAGGCGAGCGATATCTGCTCGGCGCGGTCGTGCGGCACACCTACACGCCGCAGCGGACCCTGTCGTTCGGTCCCGGCACCTACACCGCGCACATGTACGGGCCGGGCTGGCAGGTCACCGAGAGCAAGACGTTCACCTTCCCCCGCAGCTCGGCCGCGCCGTTCGGCGCGACCGCCTGGGTGAACGGGACGATGAGCTACCAGATCACGGCCGGGGTGTACGCCGGGTATTGGCTGCCGGCCGCCGACGGGTTGACGCCCGCCACCTGACCAGGCGAAGTGTCGATCTCCCGCACCCGTGTCCTCGCGCGGTCCCGCACGGTTGATCCGAGAGATCGGTACCACCTGTTCCCGATCGCGGCTTCCTGCCGCGCCCGGACGGGTGGTCGGGTACCTGTGCGGAGGTGGGGGCATGTCGCTTCCCGATGTGCGTCACGGATCGCTCTCGACCGGCCGGTCCGACCGGTCGACGCGGTTCCTCGACGTGCTCGCGGCCGTCGTTCTGCTCGCGGTGACGGCACCGGTGCTGGCGACCGTCGCCGTTCTGGTGGCCGTCCGGCTGGGCCGCCCGGTGCTGTTCCGCCAGCGGCGCGCCGGGCGCCACGGCGCGCTATTCGAGGTGGTCAAGTTCCGGACCATGCGGGAGCCGGACCACCGGCGTGGCCTGGTCTCCGACGCCGACCGGCTGACGCCGTTCGGTCGCCGGCTCCGCGCCACCAGCCTCGACGAGTTGCCCACGCTCTGGAACGTGCTCCGCGGCGACATGAGCCTCGTCGGCCCGCGCCCCCTGCTGCCGGAGTACCTGGGCCGCTACACCCCCGCCCAGGCGCGCCGGCACGAGGTGCGACCCGGCGTCACCGGCCTGGCCCAGGTCAGCGGCCGCAACGAGCTGAGCTGGGAGGACAAGTTCGCCCTCGACGTGGAGTACGTCGACAACCGCTCACTGCGGTTGGACCTCGCGATCCTCGCCGCCACCGTCCGCACCGTGCTGCGGCGGGAGGGCATCTCGGCAGCCGGCTCGGCCACCGCGCCGGAGTTCCTCGGAACCGTGCCGGACGGAGCGGCGGCGGGAGACACCGCGCGTACCACGGTGCGGCCGGGCAGGCTGTCATGAGCGGCCTGGTCCACCTGTCCGCGCCGGACGTCGGTCCGCTGGAGGAGTCCTACCTGATCGCCGCGCTGCGTTCCGGCTGGGTGGCGCCCATCGGCCCCGACCTCGAGGAGTTCGAGCGGGAGATCGCGTCGCGGGTCGGCACGCGGGGCGCGGTGGCGGTCAGTTCCGGCACCGCCGCGCTGCACCTGGGCCTGCTCGGCGTCGGCGTGAGCGCCGGAGACGCGGTGGTCGTACCCACGCTGACATTCGTCGCCACCGCGAACGCGGTCCGGTACACCGGCGCACGGCCGGTCTTCGTCGACTGCGACCCGGGCACCGGGAACATCGACGTGTTGCTGCTGGCCGAGGCGCTGGACCGGCTACGCGGCCGGGGCGAACGGGTGGGCGCTGTCGTTCCGGTGGACATGTTCGGCAGTTGCGCCGACTACACCCGGCTGCTTCCGATCTGCGCCGAGGCGGGCGTACCGGTGGTGGAGGACGCCGCGGAGGCACTCGGGGCGACGCACCGCGGCCGGCCCGCCGGCTCGTTCGGGCGGGTCGGCGCGCTCTCCTTCAACGGCAACAAGATCATGACCACCTCCGGCGGTGGCATGCTCGTCTCCGACGACCTGTCCCTTTTGGCCCGCGCCCGGCATCTCGCGACGCAGGCACGCGAGCAGACGCCCCACTACGAGCACCGCGAGAC
>NZ_JAGPXV010000189.1:0-9296 GCF_018070405.1 Micromonospora sp. D75 | reverse complement strand
CCCTTCTCGCCCACCGTCTCGCGCAGGATGCGCAGGCTGTGCTCGGTCGAGTCGGTCGCGATGGCGAACGAGATCGGCCCGAACCACTCCCGCGAGTAGGTGGCGGTGTCGGAGGCGTCCAGCTTCACCACAGTCGGCGTACGCACCACCGCGCCGGGGAAGGACGGGTGCTCGACTACGCGCGACTCCAGCACCGGCTCGCCGACCTTGGTGACCTCGTCCAGCCGCTCCAGCACGCCGTCGTTGACGATCGCGCCGGTCAGCTCGACGCCGCGGGCCGGGTCGGCGGTCAGCTTGGCGACCGCGCCGGCGATCCCGGCGGCCACCTCGTCGAAGCTCTTGTGCCCCTGGTCGGTCTCGATTCCGTCGCGCGGGATCAGCAGGTTCTGCGAGGTGGTGCACATCTGGCCGCTGTACAGCGTCAGCGTGAAGCCGAGGTTGCGGCAGAGCCCGGCGAAGTCGTCGGTGGAGTCGATCACCACCGTGTTCAGGCCGGCCTTCTCGGTGTAGACGGCCGCCTGCCGGGCGTTCGCCTCCAGCCAGTCGCCGTACTCGGTGGAGCCGGTGAAGTCGACGATCTTCACGGCCGGGTCCAGGGCCAACGTCGTGGCGAGCTTCTCGCCGGGCGCCTCGGGCGCGAGCTGCACCAGGTTCGGGTCGAACCCGGCCTCGGCGAGCACCTCGCGGGCGTACTTCACGGTGATCGCCAGCGGCAGCACCGCGCGCGGGTGCGGCTTCACCACTACCGGGTTGCCGGTGGCCAGCGAGGCGAACAGACCGGGGTACGAGTTCCAGGTGGGGAACGTGTTGCAGCCGATGACCAGCGCGACCCCGCGCGGCACCACGTGGAACGTCTTGGTCATCCGGAGCGGGTCGCCCTTGCCCGCGGCCTTCTCCCAGCCGGCGGTCCCCGGGTGGCGGGTCATCTCGGCGTACGCGTACGCGACCGCCTCCAGCGCCCGGTCCAGCACGTGCGCGCCACCGGCCTGGAACGCCATCACGAACGCCTGGCCGCTGGTGAACTGCACCGCGTTGGCCAGCTCGAAGATGTTCCCGTGCAGCCGGGCGAGGATCTCCAGGCAGACGCCCACCCGGGCCTGCGGGCCGGCGTCGCGCCAGGCGGGCAGCGCGGCGCTCGCGGCGGACACGAGCTGGTCGGCGCCCGCGTGCGGGTAGCGCACGTCCAGCGCCACGCCGAACGGGCTGACCTCGGTGGCGACCGTGCTGCCGTCACCGGCCTGGTCGAGCGGGAAGTCGCCACCCAGGTACGCCTCGAAGGCGGCCTTGCCGTCGGCGGCGGCGGTCTCGCCGTACACCCGGGGGCTGGGTGACTCGGGGTAGGCCGACCAGTACCCGCGCTCCGCGATGGCGGTCAGCGCCCGGTCGAGGGTCTCGCGGTGCCTGTCGTACAGGGGGTGCGGGGTCTCCGTCATGCCCGCCATCATGCAACAGAAAGGCACCAGATCAGTAGGGGCGTGTCACAACTCAGATCGTCAGCTGCCAGTCGACGGAACCGGCGGCCGGGCGGAAGCCCAGTTGCTCGTTGATCGCGATCATGTGCCGGTTCGCGACCGCGTTCCAGGTGTCGACGGCCCGCAACGCCGGTTCGTGTGTCAGCGCGTACTCCAGGTTCCCGGCCTTGCAGAGCAGGCCGAGCCGGCGGCCGCGGTGGTCGGGGTCGACGAGGGTGATCTCCTGCCAGGCGTGGTCGGCGCTGCTCGCGTCCAGGCTGAGCTGGGTCCAGCCGACCAGGCGGCCGGTCGCCTCGTGCACCACGCCGGTGTTGTACCGGCGTACGCCCCGGGCATCGAGCGCCCGCTCCGCGTCGCGTACCCGCGCCGCGTCCATCCGCTCCGGCTTCCAGTCCAGCTCACCCATCGGCGCGTCGAGCAGCAGCCGGCCCTGGAGGTAGGCGACGTCCGCGACGTACTCCTCGGGGGTGTGATCGCGCCACCGCACCGGCCGGTATCCGGTGGCCGCGGTGCGGGCCTGGGCCAGCAGCGCGGCGAGCCGGTCACGGTCGAGCCCGGTCACGTCGAGGCGGCGGCGGACGTCGGCCAGCGCCGGCTTGGCGCCCAGGGCGGCGGCGAACGCAGCGCCGGGGAAGACCCGGTCCTCCTCGCCGGGCAGCGCGGCGGTGGTCGAGCCGACCAGGCGTTTGCCGCCGTGCTCGCGGAGCAGCCGCACGCCGTGCTCGTGCAGCACGCGGCCGATGCCGCGCCTCCGGTACGCCGGGTCGACGGTCAGTTCGACTGTCGCGTTCTCGGTGTTCTCGATCGTGTGCAGGTGCAACCGGAGCCAGCCCACCGGCAGGCCGTTCAGGCGGGCGACGAGCCAGCGTCCCTCGATGCCGGGCATCGGGTGCGACAGCAGCGCCTCGAAGCGGCGGCGGCAGATCGGCGGGAGGTCCGGCTCGTCGACGGCCTGGGCGGCGCAGGCGATCCGGTACGCCGCGTCGAGCGTCTGCCGGTCGGCGGGATCAAGCGGCGTCACGGTCAGGGTCATGTCACCCAGGGTGCGCCGGACACAGCGAAGAGGCCAGCGGTTTTCCGCTGGCCTCTTCGGACGTTGGTCGGGAGGGACGTCCGCACAACGCCTCCGGCGTTGGGTCGCAAGAACTTGAAAAGTCTCCGGCGGATGCCCTCCCGCACGAAGCATCTTGCGCCGTCCGGTTCCTGCCGTCAAGTCCTTGAGGGTGGTTTTCTGGCACTCACCGCACATCACCGGTTACCCACCGGTCTCACCCGATCCCCCACCCGGGCGAGCCCCACCTCCCCCACCCGGCCGAGGCGCCGGGCTCCGGGTCAGGACAGGAGGCCGGCGTCGCGGGCGGCGCGGAGGCTGGGCTTGATGCGGTGGGTGGGGCCCACCTGGGCGGCCACCGCGTCGAGCGTCTTCAGGCCCTCGCCGGTGTTGAACACGACCGTCTCGGCGGACGGGTCGAGCCGGCCCGACTCGACCAGCTTGCGCAACACCGCGACCGTCACGCCGCCCGCCGTCTCAGCGAACCCCCCGGTGGTACGGGCGAGCAGCCGGATGCCGGCGCGGATCTCGTCGTCGTCGGCGTAGTCCATCCAGCCGCCGGTACGGCGCACCGCCTCCAGCGCGTACAGCCCGGCGGCGGGGTCGCCGATGTTCAGCGACTTGGCGATGCCGGTCGGCTTGACCGGCGTGATCGTGTCGGTGTCGCCGTGCAGCGCGGTGGCGATCGGGTTGCAGCCGGCCGACTGCGCGCCGAACACCTTCCAGCCACCGGCCGGCGCCTCGACCAGGCCGATCTCGACCAGCTCGGTGAACGCCTTGTCGATCTTGGTGAGCAGCTCGCCACTGGCCATCGGGATGACCACCTGGGCCGGGATCCGCCAGCCGAGCTGCTCGGCCACCTCGTAGCCGAGCGTCTTGGAGCCCTCGGCGTAGTAGGGCCGCACGTTCACGTTGACGAACGCGGTGTCCTCGAACTCGTCGGTCTCCACCAGCTCGCCGCAGAGCCGGTTCACGTCGTCGTACGAGCCGTCGATGGCGACCAGGTCACCGCCGTAGACAGCGGTGGTGACGACCTTGCCCTGCTCCAGGTCGCCGGGGATGAAGACGACAGACGGCACGCCGGCCCGGGCCGCGTGCGCGGCGACGGAGTTGGCGAGGTTGCCGGTGGAGGCGCAGGCGTAGCGGGTGAAGCCGAGCTGCCGGGCCGCGGTCAGCGCCACCGAGACGACCCGGTCCTTGAACGAGTGGGTGGGGTTCGCGCTGTCGTCCTTGACCCACAGCGGCGCGGTGAGTCCCAGCTCGGCGGCGAGGTTCGGGGCGGCGACCAGCGGGGTCAGCCCCGGGTCGAGCGTGACCCGGGTGTCCGGGTCCTGACCGGCCGGCAGCAGCGCCGCGTACCGCCAGATGTTCGCCGGACCTGCCTCGATCTGCTCCCGGGTGACGGTGGCGAGCGCGGCGGTGTCGTAGTCGACCTCCAGCGGCCCGAAGCACTCGTAACAGGCGTGCTGGGCGGCCAGCGGGTAGCGCGCCGAACAGGCGCGGCAGACCAGGGCGCGGGCCGGGCTGAGGGTGGTGTCGATGCCGGTGGCGGCGGGAAGCGTCGACGTCATGTCGAGGATTTCCTCTCATCTTTCCCCGCATCGCCGGGTGCGGCGGGGACGGAATTGGCACCTGCCCGCTGTCGCTCGTCGTCGAGCGTGCGGGTGGTTGCCGGGGCGTCGTCGGGCCGTATCCCTCAGCCCCTCTGGATGAGGTATTCAGTTGTGCCGCCGAGTCTATGCGCTGCTCACGGCCGCGCCACCCCGGGATCCCACGCTGTGGGCCGGCTCAGCGTCCGACCACCGCGGCCGGCTCCACCACGGCGGGCCGGTCCACCACCGCGAGCGGCTCCGGCGCCGTCGTGGTCACGGCTGCCGGGCGGGTACGGGTGACCAGGTTCGCGGCCACCAGGGCGGCGATGGTCAGCCCGGCGCCCACCAGCTCGATCGCGACCGGCCGGTACCCGCGCAGGATCTGCACCGCGAACGTGACCACCGGCACCAGGTTCATGAACAGCGCGGCGTCGGCCGGGCCGAGTCGCCGTACACCGGTGTTCCAGGCCAGCACCGCGAGGACGGCGGCGATCAGCACCGCGTACGCCAGTTGGGGGGCGACCGCGACGAGGTCGGCGGCGGCCGGCGCGTGCTGGAGCCCGGTGAGGTCGGCGACGGCGCTGGCGGCGAGCATGGCGAGCATGCCCGTGACGGCGGTCAGCGTGGTGTAGCGCAGCGCCGACCATTCGGGGAACCGGCTCGCGCCGTGCGTGTAGAAGGCCCAGCCGATCACCGCGCCCAGCATGAGCAGCCCGCCGACGCCGAACTGTCCGAGCCCGTCCAGCCGGCCGCGGGTGATCACCAGGCCGACGCCGACCAGGGCCACCAGTGCCAGTCCGAGCAGCGCCGGGCGGGGGCGTACGCCGTCGCGCGCCCAGCGGACCAGCTGGGTGATCAGCGGCACGGTGGCGCCGAACAGCGCGATCTGCTGCGGGGTGGCGTGGCCGAGGGCGAGGTTCGTCAGCGTGTTGAAGCCGGCGAAGCCGAGTGCGCCGAGCAGCCACACCTCGGCCGCGCGCCCGCGCGTGGCGAGTGCGGCCAGCCCTTCGCGGGCCAGCAGCAGGGCGACCAGCACGGCGGTGGCGAGGACGTACCGGGTGGTGGTCAGGTTGAGGGCGTCCACCCGGGTCAGCGCGCTCGCCAGCACGGGGAACATGACGCCCCAGCTGAGCACTGCGAAGATCGGGAAGGCGGCGGAACGGAAGCGCATCCCAGCTCCTATGTTCGAGTATCGTCGAACCAAACGCCACGACTCTAGGAGCTTGTTCGACGATTGTCGAACATGGGTTATCGTAGTCACATGGAGCTGCACGAACCCGAGCTGCGCGACGTCCCGGTCACCGCCGTGCTGGCGGCGCTGGCCGACGACGTGCGGCTGCAGATCGTGCGCGCGCTCGCGCCGGGCGGGGAGCACGCCTGCGGCTCGTTCGAGTTCGGCGTCTCCAAGGCCACCCGCAGCCACCACCTGAAGGTGCTGCGCGAGGCGGGCCTGACCCGCACCCGCATCGCGGGCACCACCCGGTACGTGCGGCTGCGCCGCGACGAGCTGGACCGCCTCTACCCGGGCCTGCTCGACGCCGTCCTCACCGCGCCCGCCCGGCCGCAATGATCAGCCTCCCCCGCCACTCCCGGCGGGATGACATGATCGCCTGATGCGGAAGGCGACTGCCCGGATCGGGCTCCTCGCCGGCGCGGCACTGCTCGCCGGCTGCACCCCGGCACCGGCCCCGGTCGACGGGCCGCCGTCGGCGCCACCCCGGCCCGGCGCCGAGCCCGCCGCCACGTGCTCCCCGGAGGGCATCCGGATCACCGGGCTCGGGGTGAGCGCGGCCATGGGGCTGCGGGCGATGGGCCTGGACCTGGTCAACTGCGGCGACCGCCCGTACGAGCTGCGTGGCTATCCGGCGGTCGCGCTCCGGGACGCCGACGGGGACGCGATAGCGGTACGGATCATCCCGGGCGCCGCGCCGATCACCGCCGGCTTCGACCACCCGCCCACCCGGATCGTGCTGGCGCCGGGCGAACGGGCCGGCGCGGCGCTGATCTGGCGCAACCTCGTCACCGACCCGACCGTGGTGGCCACCGCGGGCGCCGAACTCGACGTCGCCCCGTCGACCGGCCGGCCGGCGTACCCGGTCGAGCTGGACGGGCCGATCGACCTCGGGAACACCGGCCGGCTCGGCGTCAGCGCCTGGAAGCGCCGCGACGCCGACCCGGCGACGCAGGCGCCCCCGCGCTCCGATCCACCGGCCCCCTCGACCTCGCCGGTCAACCCGCTCTGACTCAGATCGCGGCACGGAAGCGCCCTCCCGTACCGCGATCTCGCCGGGCGGCGGATCAGACCGGAACCGAGGCGGGCGACGCGGTGGCGGGCTCGGCCGGGGCGGCGCGGCGGCGGGCGAGCAGCGCGTCCAGCGCCCAGTTGCCCGGGCCGAGCACGGCGACCAGCAGGAACGACCAGCAGAAGAGCGCCGCCAGTTCGCCGCCGTTCTGCAGCGGCAGCAGGTTCTGCGGCTGGTGCACAGTGAAGTACGCGTACGCCATCGAACCGGAGGCGAGCAGCGCGGCCGGACGGGTGAGCAGGCCGACGAGCACCAGCACGCCGCAGACGAGCTGGATCAGCGCCGCCCACCAACCGGGCCAGGTGGCGAACGGGACGGCCTCGCCGGAGCCTCGGTTACCGCCGAGGACGCCGAATATCGACGCCGCGCCGTGGCATAGGAACAGCAGCCCCACAACAGCGCGGAACAGGGACAGGACAGGGCCGCTGAGCTGGGTCGGAATCATGTGTGACCTCCTGGGGCGGGTGTTTGACCGCTCCAGGATGGCGATTGCACGTATCGATGTTAATCAATTTCTTTGCAGGCGGGACAATTGCATGGGAACGCTCCCATGATATGGGCGGACGCGCCAATGCGGGTACCCCCGACAGTCACCTCAGCTGGTGACGTCCTTGCGGGTGAAACGCCAGAAGGCCAGGCTCCAGAACAACGTGGCGTAGACGATTGCCGAGAACGCGCCCTTGACCACGTCGTCGGTCTGCATCGGCGTGGACAGCAACCCCAGCCAGGCGCTGCTGTAGTGGGTGGGCAGCAGGTTCCGCAGCCCGCCCAGCGCGGTGATCTGATCCAGGATGCTGGACAGGATCCAGAGCAGCACCGCGCCACCGACCGCGCCGAGCGCGGCATCGGTGGTCACCGACAGCAGGAACGCCAGCCCGGCCACCACCAGCAGCACCACCGCCAGGTACCCGAGCACCCCGAGCAGCCGCAGCAAGCCGTCGGCCGGGGCCAGCTCGGCCGAGACCTGGCTGCTCAACGGCTTCCAGCCGTACCGCAGCGTGCCGACCAGCAGCGCGGTGCCCGCGAGCAACAGCAGCGCCAGCCCGGAGTACGCGAGCGCGACGACCAGCTTCACCGCGAGCAGCCGGGCCCGGGGCACCGGCACCGCCAGCAGGTAGCGCAGGCTGCCCCAGCTCGCCTCGCTGGCCACCGTGTCGCCGCAGAACAACGCCACCACCACGACCAGCAGGAACGACGCGGAGACCAGGATCGAGAACAGGGTGAAGTTGAGCCCGCCCGAGGTGGCCAGGTCGGCCAGGCTGGAGAACTCGCCCCGCCCGCCGCGGTCGTCGTCTCCGGAGTCGAACTGGAACGCCACCAGGATGATCAGCGGCAGCAGCACCATGAACCCCAGCGCGAGCTGGGTACGCCGGCGCGACGCCTGCCGCCGGAACTCCGCGGCGAACGGAAGCGTGGCCGAGGGCCGGTAACCGGCCGCCGCACCGCCCGCGCCGGGCCCGGACGTGCCGCCACCAGGCGACGATGCCACAGACGAACCCGCCATCACCGGTCCCCGCTTCCCCGAGAGTTCTCGCCGACCAGGGCGAGGAACGCGTCCTCCAGGCGGCGCCGGGGCACCACCCGGTCCACTCCGATACCGGCCCGGACCAGCTCGGCCACCACCTCGCTGCGCGCGGTGCCGTTGGTGTCGACCACCAGCGCGCCCTCGGCGTCGGGCAGCACCCGTACGCCGTCGAGCCGGTCGAGCACCGTACGCGCCGCGTCCGGGTCGCTCACCTCGAACAGCACGCTCGGCGACTCGCCGACGATCTCCTCGACCGGACCCGAGGCGACGATCCGGCCCTTGTTCACCACCACGGCGTGCGTGCAGGTCTGCTCCACCTCGGCCAGCAGGTGGCTGGAGACCAGCACCGCCCGGCCGTCGGTGGCGTAGCGCTGGAGCACCCGGCGCATCTCGGCGATCTGCGGCGGGTCCAGCCCGTCCGTCGGCTCGTCCAGCACCAGCAGCTCGGGCAGGCCGAGCATGGCCTGGGCGATGGCCAGCCGCTGCCGCATGCCGTGGCTGTACTTCCTCGTCCGCCGGTGCACCGAGTCGCCCAGGCCGGCGATCTCCAGCGCCTCGTCGAAGTGCGCGTCCTCCCACGGCCGCCCGGTCGCCCGCCAGTACGCCTTGAGGTTGTCCAGGCCGGACAGGTGCGGCAGGAAGCCCGGCCCCTCGACCAGCGCGCCGATCCGGGACAGCACCGGCGAGCCGGGCACCAGCCGGTGCCCGAAGACGTAGATCTCCCCGGCGGAGGGCTGGGTCAGCCCCATCAGCACCCGCAGCGTGGTGGTCTTGCCCGCGCCGTTCGGGCCGAGCAGGCCGACCACCTGCCCGGGGTGCACCGCGAAGTCGACGTCGGAGACCGCGACGAAGCCGTCCGCGTACTCCTTGCGCAGGTTGCGCACGGCGAGCGGGACGCCCGCGTACTCCGGGTGCACGGAGTTGTCCTGGCGGCGGTGCCGGCGGCGGGTGAGCAGCACGACCACGACGAGCCCGAGCACGATTGCCGCGAGCAGACCGGCCAGCGCCCAGCGCCACACCACTGCCGTGGTGGGGATGGGCGTGGCCTCGACGGTGGGCAGCGTCAGCGGCCCGTCGGCCAGCGCCACCGTGTGCACGGCCGGCTCGGCCGGCGAGGCGTACGCCTGGTCCGACGTCGCCACCACGAGCCGCAGCCGGTGCCCGGCCTCGACCCGGCGGACGATCCCCGGCAGCGTGACGGTGACCGGCGTGGCCTCGTCGACGGAGCTGGGCAGGCCGGTCAGGCGCACCGGCGCGACCAGGCCGGACGGCAGCGTGGCCGTCCCCTGCGGGTCGACGTCGTAGAGCTTCACGAACAGCACCGCCTCGCCGGTCGGGGAGGCGGCCCGGATC
>NZ_JAGPXV010000188.1:0-9302 GCF_018070405.1 Micromonospora sp. D75 | reverse complement strand
CCCCGCGGCGGCCGCCGCGGTCAACGGCGGCTCCAACCTCCAGGTCTCCGGCCCCACCGGAGCGATGACTGTCGTGCTGGTGCCGGTGGTGCAGCAGTTCGGCGCCGGTGGCGTGCTGATGGTCGGCGCGCTGGCCGGGCTGATCCTGATCGCGCTCGCCCTGGCCCGCCTCGGCCGGTACGTCCGCTACCTGCCGTCCCCGGTGATCGAGGGGTTCACCGCCGGCATCGCCGTGGTCATCGCGCTGCAACAGGTGCCGGCCGCGCTCGGCGTCACCGGCGCGCACGGCGAAAAGGTGTGGGCGGTGGCCTCCGACGCGGTCGCCCGGTTCGCCGCGCATCCCCGGCCCGCCGCGATCGCTGTCGCGCTCGGCGTGGCGGCGCTGATGCTGCTCGGCGGCCGGTGGCGGCCCGCCGTGCCGTTCTCCCTGGTCGGGGTGGCCGCCGCGACGCTCCTCGCCGAGCTGGTCCCGATCGACCTGGCCCGGATCGGCGAGCTGCCGCAGGGGCTGCCCGCGCCGTCGCTGGACTTCGTCGACCTCGGCGCGCTGGGCGTACTGCTGCCCAGCGCGCTCGCCGTGGCCGCGCTCGCCGCGCTGGAGAGCCTGCTCTCCGCCACCGTGGCCGACGGCATGACAGTCGGCGAGCGGCACGACCCGGACCGCGAACTGTTCGGCCAGGGCCTGGCCAACCTCGCCTCCCCGGTCTTCGGCGGCATCCCGGCGACCGCCGCCATCGCCCGTACCGCGGTGAACGTCCGCGCCGGGGCGTCCTCGAAGCTCGCCGCGCTCACCCACGCGGTGGCCCTCGCCGCGATCGTGCTCGCGGCCGCCCCGCTCGTCGGGCGCATCCCGCTGGCCGCCCTGGCCGGGGTGCTGCTCGCCACCACGGTACGGATGGTGGAGGCGGCCTCCCTGCTGGCGCTGATGCGGGCCACCCGCGCCGACGCGGTGGTGCTGGTGCTGACGTTCGCCGTCACCGTCATCTGGGACCTGGTGACAGCTGTGGTCGTCGGGCTCGCTGTCGCGGTCGTGCTGGCGCTGCGCGCGGTGGCCCGCAGCGCCAAGCTGGAACAGGTGCCGCTGGACACCGGCGAGCACAGCGCCGAGGAGCACGCGCTGCTCGCCGAGCACATCGTCGCGTACCGGCTGGACGGGCCGCTCTTCTTCGCCGCCGCGCACACGTTCCTGCTGGAGTTGGCCGAGGTGGCCGACGTGCGGGTGGTGATTCTGCGGATGTCCCGCGTCTCCACCATCGACGCCACCGGCGCGCAGGTGCTCGGCGACGCCATCGCCCGGCTGCGCGCCCGGGGGATCACGGTGCTGCTCTCCGGCATCACCCCGGGCCACGACCAGGTGCTCAGCACGCTCGGCGTCGCCGAGGAGCTGCGCCGCGAGGGCCTGGTGTTCGCGGACACCCCGGCCGCCATCCGGTACGCCCGGGGTGTCGCCCTGGCCGCGAGCCCCGCCTAGGCCGCGGTCGCCCTGGCATCCGTCTCCGCGCGCTTTCGCACGCCGAAGATGATCAGGTAGCCGAGGATCCACACCTCGCCCACCGTGGCGGGCACCACCAGCAGATCGCCGACGATGCCGGCGCCGGGGGCGAGGTACGCGACGAACGTCATGAGCACGTAGCCGACGCCACCGGCGACGAGGAGCCGGCCCAGCGGTCGGGGCAGCCAGCCCGACCGGAGCACGCACCAGCCCATCGGCACCAGCCAGAGCCCGAAGAAGAGGCCGCCCACCTCCCACAGGTTCCCGCTGACCAGGTAGAGCAGTTGGACCGTGTCGGCGTCGCCCGGCCCGCCGGTCGCCACCCCCAGGGCCGTCGCGAGCACTGCGGCGCTGCCCAGGATCGCGACCGCGTTGACGAGCCCGAAGGCGGCGATGCTGCCCGAGGCGGTGCTGTCGACAGTCCCGAACAGGCGGTGGAACCAGACGGCGGTGAGCGCCTGGGTGAGGACGACGAGCAGTTCGAGGGCGACGCCGACGCGGGCCAGCGACTCGTGGGCCACCAGGTTGGCGAACGTCGCGCCCGCGTCGTCCGGGTTGAAGATCATCGGCCGGACGGTGAGGAACCCCAGCGCGCCGGTGACGGCGAGCCCGAGGTAGAACAGCCCGGTCACCCGGGCGGTACGGATCAGCTGGTGCATGGCGGCTCCTTCGGGGGTGAGCGACGCGGTGGCGGGGCTTGCCTTACGCCGTAAGGCCAACCATACGTTGTAAGGTAAAGGGGAGATGGGGAGCCGGATGGGAGCGCGGAAACCTCGGGAGCCGCTGAGCCGCGAGCGGGCCCTGGCCAGCGCGATCGCCCTTGTCGACGCCGAAGGGATGGAGGCGCTGACGATGCGCCGGCTCGCCGCCGAACTCGGCGTCGAGGCCATGTCGCTCTACCACCACCTACCCGGCAAGGCCGGACTGCTCGACGGCCTCGTGGACGCGGTCGCCACGGAGATCACCTCGGCCGCCGAGCGTGCCGAAGCGGACGCGCCCGGCGGCGACTGGCGTACCCGGCTGCGGCTGCGCTTCCTCGCCGCGCGCGCGGTCATGCTGCGGCACCCGTGGGCCCCCGCGCTGCTCAGCTCGCGCCCGACCGTCCCCGCCGGGGTGTACGCCTACTACGACGGCATCCTCGCCACGCTCGTCGACGGCGGCTTCTCGTACCGGATCGCCCACCGGGCGCTGCACGCGTTCGGCAGCATGGCGCTCGGCTTCGCCCAGGAGGTGTTCCGCCCGGACGCGGGCGGGGCGGCCGACGCCGCAGCCGCGGAAGCGGAGATGGTGGCGCTGGCCGAACGGCTGCCGCACCTGGCCGCGATGGTGGCCGCCGAGACGCACGACGCGGCCGATCCGACGCTGGGGTGGTGCGACTCCCAGACCGAGTTCGAGTTCACCCTCGACCTGCTCTTCGACGGCCTCGAACGACACCTGCCGAGCCATTGACCCGGCCTACGCTATTCGCAGTCAGGTATCGGACTGAGAAGCCGACGAAAGCCGAACTGATGAGACAGCGTATCCGTCCGGCATTCGCTTTCGGCCGGGACGGATCGCTCGACATCCGACCGGTCAACTCTTTCCGTTCGTACGCGCCAATTGTCGCGCTGCTTTCCAGCTGGCCTCGCGAGTAACTTCTCGTACCACCGCCTTCACGAGGAGTCACTTATGTCTGAGGAAACCTGGCTCGCGGCGCGTCTGATTCCCACCTCGGGTATCAATGGCGCCGAGGAGCAGGAACGCCGGGCGACCTCCGCCCTGCTGGCGGTGATGAGCTCGGTACGGGAGTTCGGGCGTGTCCTGACCCAGTCCGTCGGCGCGCCGGCCGGAGTCGTGCAGACCTTCATCGAGGTTCCGTTCAAACTCGGAAACCAGCAACTCTTTCCGGACGGCCTCATCCGCGTCACCAGGGGGCAGCGCCAGTGGACCGCGCTCGTGGAGGTGAAGACCGGCAGTAACCCGCTGCGATCCGAGCAGTTGGAGGCCTACCTGGACATTGCGCGGGAGCAGGGATTCGACGCCCTCATCACGATCTCGAACGAGATCGCTCCCGTCCCGGGCCAGCATCCGACGACCGTCGATCGCCGGAAACTGCGCAGGGTCGCCCTGTATCACCTGCCGTGGACGGAGATCCTGACCCAGGCCGTGATCCAGAAGGAGTACCGTGGCGTCGCAGACCCGGATCAGGCGTGGGTTCTGGGCGAACTGATCCGATACCTCGAACACCCGCGTTCGGGCGCTCTCGAGTTCAGCGACATGGGGCCGGCCTGGGTGCAGGTCCGGGACGGGGTGTCGGCCGGGACATTGCGGGCCGGCGACGACGCGGCAGCGCAGGTCGCCGGGCGCTTCGACGCCTTGATTCGTTACGCATGCCTCCGACTCGGCCGGCAGTTGGGCACCGACGTGACCCCCGCGCTGAGCCGCCGCGACCTCGCCGATCCGGCCGCACGCACCCAATCGCTCGCCAACCAGCTCGCCAGCGCCGGCACCCTGAGCGGCAGCATCCGGATCCCGGGCGCGGTCGGGCATCTTCACGTGACGGCCGATCTGCGGGCTGGGCAGATCGTCTGCCACGTCGATGTCGACGCTCCGCGGTCAGGCCGTCCGACCACCCGGGTGAACTGGCTGGTCCGTCAACTGAAGGACGCACCGGACACGGTGCGGATCGAGGCGTTCGCCATGCACGCCCGGGGCGGTGGCGCCACCGATCTTCTCCGTCAGGTACGTGCCGAGCCGACGACACTCATCAACGATCCCTCGCGTGAACTTCGGGCTTTCCGGATCGCCCAGAGCGCAACTGCGGGAACCAAGCGTGGCAGTGGTCGGGGTGCCTTCATCGACTCTGTGCTGCACGCCATCGACGACTTCTACGAGCAGATCATCCAGAACCTCAAGCCGTGGATGCCCGCGGCACCCCGGTTGCGTACGTCGGAGGATGTGATCCCCGTTCAGCCGGTCGCTTCCAGCCTCGTCTCCACCGCCATCTCGTCCCAGGACAGCCCCGAGTTCGACACCCAGGGAACGCACGGGGGCTCCGGTTCCTCGGATCGCACCGACGAGTGATCCCACCTCTGCATGGAGCACCGTGCGACGCCCCGCCGATGCGGACGTCCCACCAGACCGGCGGGTTCGGACAGCGTCGGACGGGTACCAGCACGGCATGACTGATCCGGTTGAGCTGTCCGAACTGCACGCCGGAGGCGCCGATCCCGACGACGTCATCCCGGACGAGCCGCACGCGGACCTGGACGGCACCGACGAGAACTCACCGGCGGAGTTCGGCCTGCCGATAGACGGCACCGCCCCGGCCGAGGAGGACCCCACCCAGCGGTGAGTGAAACGTCATGGGTGTCAAACGGGTCCCGAGACACCCATGACGTTCCACCCGATGGCCGCGGAGGCCGCGGGGCGCTAGTTGGGCAGTGCGGCGAGGCCGGCCAGCAGTTCCCAGCGCTCGGCCTCGGTGAGCGCCGCGTACGCCGGCTCGTCGCGGCGGTCGGTGTCCGCCTCGATCGCCGCGCGTTCCGGGCCGTCCGGCAGCGCGCGGATCTCGTCGGCGGTCAGCCCGGCGGCCCGCCACGCGGCCCGGTGCGCGTCCGCGCGGTGGTGCCGCAGCGAGCCCAGCCGGGTGACGAGCAGCAGCGCCGGGGAGGCCCCTTCCGGCTCGTACGGCGGGGACATCGCCCGGAACACCGGCCCGGCGGTGGCCTGCGCGTGCGTCAGCACCCGGCCGACCAGGTCGGCGAGCCGGGGCACGACGCCCAGGCCGGGCAGCACGCCGGGCAGCATGGCCCACAGTTCCTCGGCGGCCTCGCCGGTGGCCCGCTGGGCGAACAGCGTCAGTTCCCGGCCCAGGTCGGTGAGGTGCCACGCGCCCTCGTCGTCCCGGACGACGACGCCCTGCGCCAGTTCCTCGTCCATGCTTCCGGGGGTGTAGATCAGGCCGTCGGCCAGCGCCTCGGCGGGCATCGGCCGGGCCAGCACACCGGAGAAGAAGCTGTTCTCCGCGCCGAGTGTGCAGCCCCGCTCGGCGTAGAACGCCTCCATCCGGGCGCGCGCTGCCCACCGGGCACCAACGTACACCCGGTCGATCGCCGGCCGGACCAGTCGCGCGTAACTCACCGTCGTCTCCACGCCGCCGGACCCTACCGGCGCGCGGGTGTTAAGAAGGGCCCCCTCCTCTACCGGAGGCGTTAAGAAGGGGCCCTTCCTTACATCACTCCGGGACGCGGCGGTAGGCGCCGTCGCTGGCCGAGGTCGCCATCGAGGCGTACGCGCGCAGCGCCGCCGACACCGGACGCTGCCGGTCGACCGGGGTGTACGGGCGGTCCCGCTTCTCCTCGGCCACCCGGCGCGCCTCCAGCTCGTCGGCGGGCACGTTCAGCTCGATCGACCGGCCCGGGATGTCGATGACGATCTCGTCGCCGTCGCGGACCAGCGCGATCAGCCCACCGGAGGCGGCCTCCGGGGAGACGTGCCCGATGGACAGGCCGGAGGTGCCGCCGGAGAACCGGCCGTCGGTGAGCAGCGCGCAGGAGCGGCCCAGCCCGCGGCCCTTGAGGAACGAGGTCGGGTAGAGCATCTCCTGCATGCCGGGGCCGCCCTTCGGGCCCTCGTACCGGATCACCACGACGTCCCCGGCGACGATCTCCTTGGCGAGGATCGCGGTCACCGCGTCGTCCTGCGACTCGTAGACCTTGGCCGGGCCGCGGAACGTCAGGCACTCCTCGGGCACGCCGGCGGTCTTCACCACGCAGCCGGCCGGCGCGAGGTTGCCGTGCAGGATGGCCAGGCCGCCGTCCGCGCTGTAGGCGTGCTCCCGGTCCCGGATGCAGCCTCCGGCCGCGTCGGTGTCCAGCGACGACCAGCGGTTGGTGGTGGAGAACGGCTCGGTGGTGCGCACGCCGCCCGGGGCGGCGTGGAACAGTTCGATCGCCTCTCGCGTGGCCGAGCCGCCGCGCACGTCCCAGTCGGCCAGCCACTTGTCGAGGCCGGGGGAGTGCACCGCGCGCACGTCTCGGTGCAGCAGCCCGGCGCGGTCCAGCTCACCGAGGATGGCCGGGATGCCGCCGGCCCGGTGCACGTCCTCCATGTGGTAGTTCGGCGAGTTCGGGGCGACCTTGGCCAGGCACGGCACCCGGCGGGAGATCGCGTCGATGTCGGCGACGCCGAAGTCCAGCTCCGCCTCGCGGGCGGCGGCGAGCAGGTGCAGCACCGTGTTCGTGGAGCCGCCCATGGCCACGTCGAGGGCGATCGCGTTCTCGAACGCCTCCCGGCCGGCGATCGAGCGCGGCAGCACCGAGGCGTCGTCGTTCTCGTACCACTGCTTGGCGATCTCCACGATCGTGCGCCCGGCCTCGACGAACAGCGACCGGCGCGCGGCGTGGGTGGCGAGCGTCGAGCCGTTGCCTGGTAGCGCGAGGCCGATCGCCTCGGTGAGGCAGTTCATCGAGTTGGCGGTGAACATGCCGGAGCAGGACCCGCAGGTCGGGCAGGCGGAGCGCTCGATCTCGCCGAGCTGGTCGTCGGTGACCGCCTCGTTCGAGGAGGCGATCATGGCGTCGATCAGGTCGATCTTGGAGTGCACGACGCCCTCGATCGCCACCGTCTTGCCGGCCTCCATCGGGCCGCCGGAGACGAAGACGGTGGGGATGTTGAGCCGCAGCGCGGCGAGCAGCATGCCCGGGGTGATCTTGTCGCAGTTGGAGATGCAGACCAGGGCGTCCGCGCAGTGCGCGTTGACCATGTACTCGACCGCGTCGGCGATCAGCTCCCGGCTGGGCAGGGAGTAGAGCATGCCGCCGTGGCCCATGGCGATGCCGTCGTCCACGGCGATGGTGTTGAACTCCCGCCCCACGCCGCCGGCCTCGGCCACCGCGTCGGCGACCAGGCCGCCGAGGTCCTTGAGGTGGACGTGACCGGGTACGAACTGGGTGAAACTGTTGGCGATGGCGACGATCGGCTTGCCGAAGTCGTCGTCGGTCATCCCGGTGGCCCGCCACAGGGCCCGGGCGCCGGCCATCGTCCGACCGTGGGTGGAGGTCCTCGACCGCAGCTCAGGCATGACAACCAGTCTGACACCATCCCGGCGGCGCGCCCCCGCCGCGCACCCTGTGTCCCAACAGTTGCACACCCGGTGCCCCACGGGGGGCGCTCATCCGGCACAGTTGACGCGTGCAGTCGTCCCCGGGGATGGTCACCGTCGCGGCGCTGAGCGGGATCGCCGCGGCCGCCGCCACGGTGCTGCTCGCCGCGTCCGCGCGGCGTCGCACCGGCCCTCGGCGGCAGGCCCACCTGCTGCTGGCCGTCGCCGCCGGGGCGGCCCTGCTCAGCCTGCTGGTCGGTCTCGGCGGTCTGCTCGCGGCCGGGGACCACTGGGCGCACCGGCAGGGCCAGCGGACCGGCTGGGCGGCAGTGGTCGCGGTGGGCACCACGCTCGCCGGGCTCGGCCTCGGCGCCGCCGTGCTCCGGCTGCCCGGCGCCGCCGCGACCCGCGCCGCCACCGCCCGGCTGCTGCTGGACGGCCTGATCATGGGCAGCGCGCTCTGGTTCGTCGGCTGGGTGGCGTTCAGCGAGCCGACCCGGCTGCTCGGTGAGGCCACCCCGGTTGCCTGCCTGCCGATCGTGCTGGCCTCGATCATCGCGGCGCTGACCACCGGGCTGACCGTGATCCTGGTGCTGCGGGTCGCGCCGCCACGCGGGTGGCTGACCCTGCTCGGCGTCGGCGCGATAGCGGTCACCGCGGGCGGGCTGGGCGTCTCGGCCGGGCTCTGCCAGGCCGGTCCCGGCCTGGCGCTGACCGGCGCCACGCTGACCGCCGCCGGCCTGCTCGCCACCGCCGTGGCCGGACGCCGGGCCGACCTGACGCAGCTCGACGTCGATCTCATCCGCCGCGACGGCGAGTACGCCTTCGTGCCGATGTTCGCCATCGCCGCCTCCGCGATGTACCACCTGGTGCAGGGTGGCGGGTTCGACGGGTACGCCATCGTGGCCGGCACGGTCGAGGGCTTCGCCCTGGTCACCCGGCAGTACCTGGCGCTCAACGACGTACGCGGCTACGCGGGCCGGCTGGCCGAGCGGGAGGCGCACTTCCGTGAGCTGGCGCACACCGACCCGCTCACCGGGCTGGCGAACCGGCGCGGGCTGCTGCGGGCCCTGCACCGCTGCGCCGAGTCGGGCGTGCCCTGCGTCCTGCTCGGGCTCGACCTGGACGGGTTCAAGAACGTCAACGACATGCGGGGCCACGACGTCGGCGACGCGGTGCTGATCGAGGTGGGGCGGCGGCTGCGGGGCAACCTGCGGCCGGGTGACCTGGCGGCCCGGCTCGGCGGCGACGAGTTCGCGGTGCTGATGCACGGGTCGGCCGATCCCGGCCCGGTGGCCGACCGGCTGCTCGGGGTGCTCGGCCGCCCGTACGAGCAGGGGGACGGTCCGGTCTTCCTGTCGGTGAGCATCGGCGTGGCGGCCGGGCACGGCGACGCGGACGTGGAGCTGCTGCTGCGCAACGCCGACCTGGCGCTGCGCTACGCCAAGCAGCGGGGCAAGAACCGGATCGAGCGCTACGACGCCACGTACGACCAGTTGCTGAGCCGGCGTACCCGGCTGGAGCACGAGCTGCGCGGCGCGATCGAGCGCGACGAGCTGCGGCTGGTCTTCCAGCCGGTGGCCTCGCTGCCGTCGGTGCGCCCGGTCGGCGCCGAGGCGCTGCTGCGCTGGCGGCACCCGGAGCTGGGCAACGTCCGGCCGGACGAGTTCTTCCCGCTCGCCGAGGAGTGCGGGATGATCGCCAAGCTCGGCGAGTGGGTGCTGC
>NZ_JAGPXV010000187.1:0-9302 GCF_018070405.1 Micromonospora sp. D75 | reverse complement strand
GTGTTGTGGTCGCGGTCGAGCGCCGCGACCACGAGCCGGTCGACGTGCGGCACGTCGGCGAGCGCGTCCGCGATCCGCTCCGGCTCGGCCAGGTCGAGCGCGAGCCCGCGGGTCGACCCGCCGATCTCGTCCGCGACGGTCTTGGTCCGGGCCGCCGAACGGCCGGTGATCACCACGTCGTCTCCGCGTTCGGCGCAGAACCGGGCGAAGTGCCGCCCGATCCCCGAGGTGCCGCCGACGACCACGACCCGGGTCCGTTCCGACATCGATGCTCTCCTCATCGTTTGATGCTGCTCCGATCCGGACGCGCCACGCCGGCGTCGCCCGCCAGGCCGTCCAGCACGTCCGCCGTCCACAACGGCACCGCGCAGCGGTCCGCGGCGTAGCGCAGCGCCATCAGGTGGTCCGCACGCGACAGGTCGGCCAGCGCGTCCGCCACCAGGAACGCCTCGATGTCGCGGCTGAACGCGTCGCAGGCGGTGATCAGGCACCCCATGTGCGCGTACACGCCGCAGACCACGAGCTGGTCCCGCCGGGCGCCGCGCAGTCGCTCCTCCAGGTCGCTGCGGAAGAACGCGCTGTAGCGCCACTTGGTCAGCACCGTGTCGCCCGGCTGCGGGGCGACGTCGTCGACGATGCCCCGGTCGTCCTCGTCGCAGCTCATGCCGGGGCCCCACAGGTCGTGCAGCAACCCCCGGTCCCGCCGGCTCATGCCGCCGGGCTGCGCGGTGTACAGCACCGGCACGCCGGCCGCCCGCGCCGCGGCGAGCAGCTTCGCGACGTTGGGCAGCAGCTCGGCCATCGGGGACTCCCCGGCCGCGAACGGGCGCAGGAAGTAGCGCTGCAGGTCGTGCACCAGCACGGCGGCCCGGTCCGGGTCCGGACGCCACGGCAGCGTGGTGCCGGGCAGGTCGCCGTCGCCGGGCATGCGGTACGGCGCGATCGGGGTCATGGCCATCGGTTCTCGCCTCCGGTTTCCGTGCCACGGCGTCACACGTGCAGGGCCGCGCCGCCGTCGACGTACAGGTCGTGCATGGTCACGTGGCCCGCCTGGTCGGACACCAGGTAGGCGACCGCCTCGGCCACGTCGCGCGGCTGGGCCAGCTTGCGCAGCGGGATGCCGACGCGGTACGCGCCCGGCGTGCCCTCGATCACCGCGCTCGGGTCGGCGCCCTCGCCGAGCATCGCCCGCAGCATGGGGGTGTCGGTGGAGCCGGGCGAGACCACGTTGCACCGGATGCCGTAGCCGGACAGCTCCAGCCCCAGGCAGCGGGTGAACTGGGCGGACGCGGCCTTGGAGGCGGCGTACGCGGCCATCTCGGTACGCGGCACCCCGGCGGCGTTGGACGCCACGGTGACGATCGCGCCCCGGCGGCGGCCGACCATCCGCCGCGCCACCGCCCGGGACACGTGGAACACGCCGTCGGCGTTCACCGAGAAGGTCCGGCGCCACTGCCGGTCGGACAGCTCGACGACCGGTCCGGTGTGCAGCACGCCGGCGGCGTTCACCAGGATGCCGACCGGGCCAATCTCGTCCTCGACCCGCCGCACCAGCGCGTCCACCGCGTCGCTGTCGCACACGTCGACGCAGTAGGCGCGCGCCGAGTCGCCCTCGGCGGCGAGCTTCGTCACGACGGTGGTCAGCGCCTCGGCGTTGCGGTCCACCGCCGCCACCTGCGCGCCCGCCCGGGCCAGCACACCGGCCACGGCGGCGCCGATGCCCTGCGCCGCGCCGGTGACCAGGGCGACCCTCGACTCGATTCCGGTCAGTTCCATCAGGTGCCTCCGCTGGTCGTGGTGGCTTTCTCGGCGTCGTACCCGAAGAGCCATTCGTGGCGGTCCAGGCCGGACGAGGACTGCGCGGCGACGTCCCGGCGGCGCTGGTCGGCGCCGTCGGCCAGGTGGAACGTCTCGGCGTTGGCCCGGGACTGGCGCTGGATCCGCGTGGTCCGGGGCAGGCGGATCCGTTCGTAGCGGCGCAGCGCGGCGCCCAGGCCCGCCGGCTCCACGCCGGCCAGGCAGACCGCGAGCACCACCGCGTCCTCGACGGCCTGGTTCGCGCCCTGCGCCTGGAACGGCAGCATCGGGTGCGCGGCGTCGCCGATCAGCGTCACCCGTCCTGCGCTGAGCCGGTCGATGCTGTCCCGGTCGTGCAGCGCCCACCTGCCGACCCGGTCGGCCGCGGCGATCAGCCGGGTGACGTCCGGGTGCCAGCCGGCGTACGCGGCCGCGAGCTGCGACACGTCGCCCCGGCCCGACCACGACTCCTGCCGCCAGTCGGTGGCGGGCACCGTCGCGCCGAAGCTCACCTGCCGGCCGGCGGACACCGGGTAGCAGACGCAGTGCTGGTCCGGCCCGAGCCACAACTGCACCCGGGGTTCGGTGAGCAGGAACGGCACCCGCTCGGCCGGCACCAGCCCGCGGTAGATGGACTGCCCGGAGAAGCGCGGCCGGTCCGCCACGATCTGCTCCCGCGCGACCGAGTGGATGCCGTCGGCGCCCACCACGAGATCCGCCGCGACGGTGGTGCCGTTGGACAGGTGCAGGTACGCCTCGTCGGCGGTCTGCGTCACGGCGGTGAGGCGGGCGCCCAGGTGCACCCGGTCGGGCGACACCAGCGACAGCAGGCTGCTGTGCAGGTCCGCGCGGTGCACCACGTAGTAGGGCGCGCCGAAGCGGCGTCCGCACGCGCTGCCCAGCGGGGTGCGTTGCAGCAGCGTGCCGTCGTCCCAGCGGCGCATCTCGATCGCCTGCGGCGCCACCGCCACCGTACGCAGGCGGTCACGCAGGCCCAGCCGGTGCAGCAGCCGGGTGGCGTTCGGCGCCACCTGCACGCCCGCGCCCACCTCCGTCAGCTGTTCGGCCTGCTCGTACACGTGGCAGTCGATCCCGGCCCGGCGCAGGGCGGCGGCGAAGGCGAGCCCGGCGATGCCGGCGCCGGCCACGGCGACCCTCATCTGCGGCATGTCGGTTCCCTCAGTAGTAGAGGAGCGCTTTGCTCCAGTCCTCGTCCGGGCCGAACAGGCTGCGTGGCTTCACCACGTCCGGCATGCTGGTCAGCGCGTCCAGCGGGATCAGGCTCCCCGGCGCCAGGCCGGTGACCTCGCTGTCCACGCCGAACGCGGCCCCGATCGCGTGGGTCAGCTCCGCCTCGGCGGCGACCCGGTGCGCGGCGGCCACCTCGATTTGGACCCGCAGCAGCGCCGGTTCCGCCTTGGCCCGCCAGAACATCACCCGGTACGCCTCGGGGAGGGAGAAGACCAGCTCCTCCAGCCGGTGCTGGGTGATGGTGGCGCCGCCGACCCGGTAGCCGAACGCCGACCGGCCGAGCACCCGCACGGTGGGCAGCTTCCAGCCGCACGCGCAGTCGTCGTAGGAGACCGACACGTTGTCCTCGAGGTTGTACCGCAGCAGCGGCATCGCCTCCCGGAACAGCGGCGTGACCACGAGCTGGCCGTCGCCGTCCGCGCGGACGGTCCCGGTGGCCGGGTCGTACACCTCGAACAGCGCCCGGTCGGCCCACAGGTGCAGGCGGCCCTCGGGGCACTCCCCGGCCAGGCTGCCGGTCTCGGTCGAGCCGTACTCCTCGATGACCGGCACCCCCCACAGGCGGCTGATCCGCCGCCGGCGGGCGTCGGTCATCGGCTCGCCGCCGACGAACAGCGCGCGCAGCGCCGGGAAGTCGATGTCGGGCCGGTGCCCGGCCGCGATCGCCGCGGCGGCCCAGATCAGGCACTCCGTCGGCACCGACCAGGTGAGTGTGACGTCCAGGTCGTGCATCACCCGGACCACCCGGGCGTACGGCATCGCCAGCGACCGGTTGTCGCCGGGCACCACGGTGGCCCCGCGCAGCCGGGCGGCGGCGTGGGCGAGGTGCCCGGTCAGCAGCAGCGCGTACGGCGTGCGGACCAGGAACACGTCGTCGGCGGACATGCCGATCCACTTGCGGGCGAAGCGCTCCGCCAGGTCGGTCCAGTCCTCCTCGGTGTAGTAGGAGGGGGTGGGCTTGCCGGCGGTGCCGCTCGACTCGTGGTAGGTCGCCAGCCGTTCGCGGGGCACGGCGAGCATGCCGAAGGGGTAGTTGTCCCGCAGGTCCTGCTTGGTGGTCAGCGGCAGGTCGGCCAGGTCGGCCGGGGTCACCGGCGGCGCCCCGGACGCCAGCCGCGCCCGGTAGAACGGCGAAAGGGCCGCCCAGGTGAACGTCTCCGCCAGTTGCTTCTCCTGAAGGCGCCGCAGGTCCTCGGGGCCGTGCCACTGGCCGAGCCGGGGCAGGGTCGAACTCGGCTCGCTCACCGCTTCTCCTCTCCTAGCAGTCGATGCGCGTTGTCCCAGGCGACCCGCCGCCACTGGTCCGGCGGCAGTCGCAACGCCTGGAACTTGGCCAGCTCCACGGCCGGGTGCTGCAGCGGGTACTCGGAGCCGAACACCACCCGGCCGTCGCCGAGGCGGCGCAGCGCCGCCTCGGCCACGCAGGTGTAGCCGCCGGAGGTCTCCAGCGAGATGTTCGGCTCGTCCTGGATCAGGGTCAGGGCGTAGAGGTCGATGTTGCCGATGCCGCTGTGCCCGAGCACGAAGCTCACCCGCGGGAACCGGCGGCTCAGCCCGACCAGGTCGGCCACGCCCGCGCCGGGACGGTCCAGGCAGACCACGTACACCGGATGGTCGAACTCCGCCGCCACGGCCACCAGGTCGGCGACCCGCGGGTCGGTGAGGGCGACGCCGTGCACGGCGGGTGAGATCTCCAGGCCGCGGAACTCGGCGGCCCGGGACCGGTACGCCTCGGCCGGCCGGTGCGGGTTGGCGAAGAAGAACGGCACCAGCCGCCCGTCGGTGCCCGCGCAGGCCGCCGCCACCGCGTCGTTGTCGGCGTCGGTCTCGACGTGGCCACCGGTGACGAGCTGGCGGGACAGCCGGTCCAGGTCGATGGTGCCGCCCGCGCACACCACCGCCCGCGCCAGCCCGCACTCGCCCAGCGCGTCGAGCAGCCGCTGTCGCGCGCCGGGCCGGGGCGCCAGGCGTACGTGGAAGTCCAGCACCGGCTGCGCGGTCATCGGCCGCTCCCCTTCCCGCCGCCGCTCACTTCTCGATGCAGAACTCGTCGATCGGGTAGCCGACGTGCCGCTTCTCCACCGGCAGGTAGCCGAGCACCTTCGTGCCGGCGGTCAGCTCGGTGACGTTGAGGACCGTGCCGCCGGGCCCGAGCACGCGCACGTGCCAGTCGTCCTGGACGATGAGGTTGACAGGTGTCCCGGAGGGGGAGACCGCGTCGATCGCCAGCAGCGGGCGCGTCTCGATCTTGACCCGTCCCACGGTGACGACCCGGGACTTCCCCTGCGAGTCGACGGCCAGCACCCGGCCGCCGGAGACCAGCTCGCTGAGGTAGTTGGTCCGCCCGCCGGCGGACAGCGTGTACGAGTGCAGCGCGCCGGCGTTGACTCGGAACGGCCGGGTCGGCATGTACGGCAGCGGATGCGTCTCGCTGCAGCACAGGATCATGCCGGTGGAGTGCGAGCCGACCAGGATGCCCTCGTCCAGGCGGAAGTTCGTGCAGGTGTCGACGCAGGCGCGCTCGCCCATGCCCACCCGCCGGATGCCGGTGACCTCCAGCTCCACGAGCGACAGGTCCGCCGCCGTGCTCACCGCCGCGGTCCGCAGCTCGGTGGCCTCCCCCACGGCGCGCGGCGCCAGCATCACGCCGTCCGAGCCGTGCTCCAGCACGCCGAAGACGATCTCCGCCTCCTCGACGTCGGCGACCTGCGTGATGATGCTGCCCGCCGCGCCCGCCGCGGCGGCCAGCACGATCTCCAGCGGAATCTTGGTGGGGTCGCGGAAGTACAGCAGGCTCCAGCGGTCGTGGCGCGCGGACCGGCAGGCGTCCTCCAGGCTGTCCGCGTCGACGATCTCGACGAACCGGCCGAACTCCACGTCCGGGAACCGGGCCGCCAGTTCGGCGGGCTCGCCGTGCCGGGCCGGTTCGACGATCACCAGGTCGGCCGGTTCCAGCTTCTCCGGCAGCGGCCCGCCCTGCGGGAACAGCACCTTCCTCACCGTCGGGGGGAGCGTCTCCAGGTCGGCCGGATCGGCCGCCACGACGGCGTCCACCCGCTGGTGGACCGCCTCCTCGACGATTGCCTCCTTGGCGCCGTTGACGTTACGGATGTCCAGCCAGCACAGCTTCACGGGTTTCTCCTCGGTGGACGGTCAGGGAGTCTCAGGACGTAAGGGCGAGCCGGTCGTCGACGTCGTACCGGTCCGGGACGTGCCGTGGTTCGTGCACCAGCCGCGCCACGGCGGCGGCCATCAGGCCGGGCTGCTCGGCCTGGAACACGTTGCGGCCCATGGCCATGCCGGCCACACCGGCGCGCAGCGCGTCCGACACGTAGGCGAGCACTGTCGGCGTGTCGGCCGAGCGCGGGCCGCCGGCCACGATCAGCGGAATCGGGCAGCCACGCACCACCTCGGCCATCTGCTCGGGCGTACCCGCGTAGTCGGTCTTGACGATGTCGGCGCCGAGGTCGGCGGCGAGCGTCGCGGCGTGCGCCACCAGCTCCGGCGCCCGGGAGTCGGTGATCTGCGGCCCGCGGGCGTACACCATGGCCAGCAGCGGCACGTTCCAGCGTTCGCACTCCCCCGCCACCGCCGCCAGGTCGGCGATCTGCCGCGCCTCCTGCGGCGAGCCCAGGTTGACGTGCACGCTGACCGCGTCGGCGCCCAGCCGCAGCGCCTCCTCCACGTGCGCGACCAGGTACTTCGCGTCCGGGTCCGGCGCGTGCCGGGTGCTCACGCTCAGGTGCACGATCAGCGACATGTCGCCGAACCAGCCGTGGTCGACGTGCCGCAGGCTGCCCTTGTGCAGCACCACGGCGTCCACGCCGGTGCCGGCCAGCTCACCGAGCAGCGAGTTCAGGTCGCGGCGAAGTGGCCCGTCGGTGACGGAGTGGTCGAGCGGGACGACGAGCAGGCGTCCGTCGCCGCGCCGGAACAGTCGGCGCAGACGCAGGCCACGAGCGAACGAAGCGTTGAGTACGGCCACGGTTTCCTACCTCTCTCAGGCGGTGGCGGAACGACGGGAGGTCAGGGACGTGGCGTCCGCCGGCTCGGACCGGTCGAGGCGGAACGCGCGGTGTAGGGCTTCGACGGCGTCCACGGTGCGGTCCCGCGACACGATCACCGACAGCCGCATCTGGGAGGTGGAGATCCAGCTCGTCGAGATCCCGGCCTCGGCCAGCGCCGCCATCAGCCGGGCCGTGTGCTCGGGGCGGCTGAGCAGGCCCATGCCGACCACCGACACCTTGCCGACGTTCTCGTCGAAGTGGACGCCGCCGTCGAAGGACGCGGTGAGGTCGTGCAGCGCGGTCCGCACCGCGTCGGCCTGGCTGCGGCGGATGGTGAACCCCATCCGGAACTCGCTCTCGTACGGCCCGGACCGGGCCACCAGGTCCGCCACCGCGCCGTGGGCGGCCAGCACCTCGAACACGTCGGGCGCCATGTCCCGCCGGCCGTCGCGGCAGTGCACCAGCACGCGCACCACGTCGGTGTCGTGGGTCACCGCCACCACGGCCCGCCGGGTCTCCAGCGGCCGGTCGTCCGGCCGGTCCACGACCGTCGTTCCGGGTGCCTGCGACGACGCGTTGCGCACGCGCACTTCGACCCCTTCCATGGCGGCCAGTTCGATGCATCGGGTGTGCAGGACCCGCGCGCCGGCGAACGCCATCTCCGCCATGACGCCGGGCTCGACCCACGGCAGGCAACGCGCCGCCGGAAGGATGCGGGGGTCGGCGCTGAACACGCCGTCCACGTCGGTGTAGATCTCGCACGCCGACGCGCGCAGCCGGGCGGCGAGCGCCACCGCTGTCGTGTCGGAGCCGCCGCGTCCGAGCGTGGCGACGTCCCCGGCCCGGTCGATCCCCTGGAACCCGGTGACCACGGCGACCTCGCCGCGGTCCAGCGCCGCCTCGACCCGCGCCGCCCCGATCCGCGAGATCAGCGCGTCGCCGTGCCGGTCGGTGGTGTGGATCTCCGCCTGGTGCCCGGTCAGTGAGACGGCCGGCACGCCGAGCCCGGTCAACGCCAGCGCCATCAGCGCCGCCGACTCGGACTCGCCGACTGCGAGCAACTGGTCGAGTTCCCGGGACGGGCCGGCGGCGCCGACGTCGGCCGCGAGCCGCAGCAGGTCGTCGGTGCGGCTGCCGCGGGCCGACACGACAACTGTCACGGCGGACCCGTCCCGCCGCGCCGCGGCGATCCGCAGCGCGGCGTGCCGTACGCGGTCGAGGGTCTGCAGCGAGGTGCCCCCGTATTTCTGGACCAGCACGTCCACAGTCGTCTTCACCGCCCTCGTCGTATCGGCATTGCGGTCGACAGTAATCGCGGTCGATCTGCGTGGGCACTACTCGCCCGAGTAGTAGCCCGCCGATTCAGTCGTTCACGCCATAACGTCGGCGCGTTACCGGAAACACGTGATGCCGTCGGCGACAACACGTCATGCGCGACGCCTTTTGCCGGACGCACTATCGACAGGCGATCTCTAGGGCAAAGGGAGCGACATGGACGGGACGGAATCGAACGTGGCCGGATTCCCGGATCTGCTGTCCGGTCTCGGCGGCGACGGGCGTGCCTTCGCCCTGCTGCACCGGCCCGGCGCCGCCGGGCGCGCGTACGTGGAGGTTCTGACCGGCGAGGTGTGCCAGATGGACACGCTCGCCGAGCTGCCCCTGCCCGCCGGGCCGGCGACCGGCGGGCGGCACGACCTGCTCGTCGCGGTGCCGTACCGGCAGGTCACCGAGCGGGGGTACGACTGCCACGACGACGGCGCTCCACTGCTCGCGATGCGCGTCCACGAGCAGTTCGGGCTCGACCGCGAGCAGGCGCTGGCGGGCCTGCCCGAGCGCGCCGTACCGGTGACCGACGCCGACTTCGACCTCAGCGACGAGGACTACGCGGCGATCGTCAAGCGGGTGGTGGGCGACGAGATCGGGCAGGGCGCCGGATCCAACTTCGTCATCCGGCGCACCTTCACCGCGCGGCTGGCCGACTGCTCGACCGCCACCGAACTGGCGATCTTCCGCCGGTTGCTGACCGGTGAGCTGGGTTCCTACTGGACGTTTCTGTTCCACTCCGGCGCCGGCACGTTCATCGGCGCGTCACCGGAACGGCACGTCAGCATGATCGACGGAACCGTCTCGATGAATCCCATCAGCGGGACGTACCGGCATCCTCCGAACGGCCCGGCGGTTTCCGGTCTGCTGGAATTCCTGAACGACCCGAAAGAGGCGAACGAACTCTACATGGTGGTCGACGAG
>NZ_JAGPXV010000186.1:0-9308 GCF_018070405.1 Micromonospora sp. D75 | reverse complement strand
AGTTGCGGCACGGCTCGGAGAAGCTGAACGACCCCTGGTTGCGGGTGGTCACGCCGGCGCCGTGGCAGACCGGGCAGGCCACCGGCTGGGTACCCGGCTTCGCGCCGTTGCCGTGGCAGGTGTCGCAGACGCCGGGCGCGCGCAGCGTCAGCGGCAGCGTGACGCCGCGTACCGCATCCTCGAAATCGAGCGCCACCTCGGTCTCGACGTCCCGGCCCCGCGCCGGACCGCGCGGACGCGCCGCGCCGCCCCCGCCGCCGGAGAAGATCGAGCTGAACAGGTCGGTGAAACCGCCGCCGCCGAACCGGGTGTCCCCGCCGCCCGCGCCGCCGCCGAACAGGTCGGAGACGTCGAACGGCACGCCGCCCGGCTGGCCCGCGCCGCGGGCGCTGCGGCGGAAGGCGCCCGAGCCGAACAGCGAGCGCATCTCGTCGTACTCGCGTCGCTTCTTCTCGTCGCCCAGCACCGCGTACGCCTCGGAGACGGTCTTGAACCGCTCCTCGGCCCCGGTGTCGCCGGGGTTGTGGTCCGGGTGCGACTCCCGGGCCAGCTTGCGGTACGCCTTCTTGATCTCGTCCGAGGAGGCGGACTTCTCCACGCCCAACGCGGCGTAGTAGTCCTTCTCGATCCAGTCCTTGGAACTCACCGGTCCACCCCCTTCCACGGGTCGAAGCCCGGCCGTCCCGCCCGCCCGGTGGGGGCGGGCGGGACGTCACGGGTCGGCACTACTCCGGGTCCGCGACCGCGACCATGGCGGGCCGCAGCAGCCGCTCGCCGAGCTGGTAACCGCGGCGCATGACCTGTACGCAGGTCGACTCGGTCACGTCGGCGGAGGTCTGGTGCGCCACCGCCTCGTGCCGGGTCGGGTCGAACGGGTCGCCCTTCTCGCCGAACGCGGTCAGGCCGAACTTGCCCAGCGCGGCGGTGAGCTGCTCGGCCACGCTGCCGAACGGGCCCACCAGATCGCCGTGCTCACGGGCCCGGTCCAGGTCGTCCAGGATCGGCAGCAGCGCGCTGAGCACAGTGCCGGTGGCCTGCTCCTGGACCAGGTTGCGGTCCCGGTCGACCCGCTTGCGGTAGTTGGCGTACTCCGCCGTGACCCGCTGGAGGTCGCGGGTGCGCTCCTCCAGGTCGGTGCGGAGCGACTCCAGCTCGGCGCCGAGCGGCGCGGTCGCCTCCGTCTCCCCGCTCGGCTCGGCCGGGGAGTCGACCACCGTCGGCCCGGTGACCTCGGCCTCGCCGCCGATCTCGTCGACCACGACCTCGGCCTCCTCGACCAGCCCTTCGGCGGGCGCGTCGGCAGCGGCGTCCGCCGCCGAGGCGTCGTTCGCCGGCTGCTCGGTCACCTTGCCGAGCTTGCGCTTGTCGCGGATGACGACCCGGGGTTCGTCGCCGGCGTCCTTGCCGGCGCCCGCCGACCCGGTGGCACCCGGGTCGGCCGCGCGTGGCTTGTCCGTCATGCGGTTACCTCATCCCTCTGCCGTGCGAATCGTGTCCGGGACCGGATGTCACTTCTTGTCCTCGTCCACGATCTCCGCGTCGACCACGTCGTCGTCGCCGCCGGCCTTCGGGCCACCGGTCGCGCCCGCGCCCGCGCCGGCGCCCGGCCCGGCCGCGCCACCCGGCGCCGCCTGCTCGCCCTCCTGCTGCTGGGCGTAGAGCAGCGAGCCGGCCTGCTGGGAGACCTGCGCCAGCTTCTCGTGCGCGGACTTGATCTTCTCGATGTCCTGGCCGCCGAGCGCGCTGCGCAGCTCGCCGAGCGCCTCGTTGAGCTGGTCACGGTTCTCGCTGGGCAGCTTGTCGCCGCTCTCGGCGAGGAACTTCTCGGTCTGCCACTGGAGCGCCTCGGCCACGTTGCGGGTCTCGGCCTCCTCGCGGCGGCGCTTGTCCTCGTCGGCGTGCTCCTCGGCGTCCCGGCGCATCCGCTCGATGTCGTCCTTCGGCAGCGAGGAGCCGCCGGTGATCGTCATCTTCTGCTCCTTGCCGGTGCCCAGGTCCTTGGCGTGCACGTTCACGATGCCGTTGGCGTCGATGTCGAACGTGACCTCGATCTGCGGCACGCCGCGCGGGGCCGGCGGGAGGCCGGTCAGCTCGAAGGTGCCGAGCTTCTTGTTGTAGGCCGCGATCTCCCGCTCGCCCTGGAACACCTGGATCAGCACCGACGGCTGGTTGTCGTCGGCCGTGGTGAAGACCTCGGAGCGCTTGGTCGGGATGGTGGTGTTGCGCTCGATGAGCTTGGTGAAGATGCCGCCCTTGGTCTCGATGCCCAGGCTCAGCGGGGTCACGTCGAGCAGCAGGACGTCCTTGACCTCGCCCTTGAGCACACCGGCCTGGAGCGCGGCGCCGACGGCGACGACCTCGTCCGGGTTGACGCCCTTGTTCGGGTCCCGGCCGGTGAGCTGCTTGACCAGGTCGGTGACGGCCGGCATCCGGGTCGAGCCGCCGACCAGGATGACGTGGTCGACGTCGGAGATCTTGATGCCGGCGTCCTTGACGGCCTGCTCGAACGGGCCCTTGCAGCGGTCCAGCAGGTCCTGCGTCATGCGCTGGAACTCGGCGCGGCTGAGCGTCACGTCGAGGTGCAGCGGGCCGGCCGAGCCGGCGGTGATGTACGGCAGGTTGATGTTGCTGGTGGTGGCGGCGGACAGCTCGATCTTGGCCTTCTCGGCCGCCTCCTTGAGCCGCTGCATGGCCATCTTGTCCTGCGAGAGGTCGATGCCGTGCTCACCGCGGAACGTCTTCACCAGGTGGTCGATGATGCGCTGGTCCCAGTCGTCACCGCCGAGCTGGTTGTCACCGCTGGTGGACTTGACCTCCACCACGCCCTCGGCCAGCTCCAGCAGCGACACGTCGAAGGTGCCGCCACCGAGGTCGAAGACCAGGACGGTCTGCTCCTTGGAACCCTTGTCCAGGCCGTACGCCAGGGCAGCCGCGGTCGGCTCGTTCACGATCCGCAGCACGTTGAAGCCGGCGATCTCACCGGCCTCCTTGGTGGCCTGGCGCTGCCCGTCGTTGAAGTAGGCGGGGACGGTGATCACCGCGTCGGTGATCTGCTCGCCCAGGTACGCCTCGGCGTCCCGCTTGAGCTTCATCAGCGTACGGGCCGAGATCTCCTGCGGGGTGTACTTCTTGCCGTCGATGTCGACGGTCCAGTTGGTGCCGATCTCCCGCTTGACCGAGCGGATGGTCCGGTCGGGGTTGGTCACCGCCTGGCGCTTGGCGACCTCACCGACGAGCACCTCGCCGTTGCGGGCGAACGCGACGATCGAGGGAGTCGTACGCGAGCCCTCTGCGTTGGCGATGACGGTGGGCTCACCGCCCTCGAGAACGCTGACGCAGGAGTTCGTCGTGCCGAGGTCGATGCCGACCGCACGTGCCATGTTCGCTTCCTCGCTTCGTAACGGGTGAGCAGGTCAGACGGCCTGCCCGGGAGGGCCGCCCGGAAGCGACCGCACCACAAGTTGAGTGAACTTGACTCAATAGTGCCACGCCATCGCCAATCCGCAAGTCGAGGTTGAGCCGACCCGGCGCAACCCGACCGTTACTACTGTCCGGTTGTCTTACCTTGCGTCGGTCGGGCACGCTTTAGCGGTGACGACGCATGGCGATTCCGCCACCCGTGCCGGCGCGCCCGCCGTCGCAGCCCGCACCGGAGCCACCACCGGCGCCGACCAGCCTGCGCACGCCGCGGAGGGCCTGCCCGCCGCGCTCACCGGCCTGCGGTCGGCGATCGGCGCGGCCCGCTTCCCGCTCGCCCTCCCCTCGGCCGAGCCGGCCCGGCACGCCGCCACGAGCCTCACCGACCAGCTCGACGACTACCTGCTTCCCCGGCTGGCCCGGCTCGACGCCCCGCTGCTGGTGGTGGTCGGCGGCTCCACCGGCGCGGGCAAGTCGACGCTCGTCAACAGCCTGGTCCAGGCACGGGTCAGCGCGGCCGGGGTGCTCCGCCCCACCACCCGCTCCCCGGTGCTGGTGTGCAGCCCGACCGACGCGGCCTGGTTCCGGCAGGGCGAGCTGCTGCCCGGCCTGACCCGGACCACCGAGCCGAGCGAGCAGCCGGGCACCCTGCACCTGGTCACCGCACCGGCGCTGCCGCCCGGCCTGGCCTTCCTCGACGCGCCCGACATCGACTCGGTGGTCGACGCCAACCGGGCGCTCGCCGGGCAACTGCTCGCCGCCGCCGACCTCTGGCTGTTCGTCACCACCGCCGCCCGGTACGCCGACGCCGTCCCCTGGGAGCTGCTGCGCAGCGCCCGCGCCCGGGGCACCGCAGTGGCGATGGTGCTGGACCGGGTCCCCCCGGAGGCCGCCGACGAGGTCGCCGCCCACCTGTCCGAGATGCTGGCCGAGCAGGAGCTGGGCGCCGCGCCGCTGTTCGTGCTGCCGGAGACCTGGGTGGACGGGCAGGGGCTGCTGCCGGACCGGATCACCGCCCCGCTCAGTGACTGGTTCGCCCGGCTCGCCGCCGACGCCGACGCCCGCGCCGCGGTGGTCCGGCAGACGCTCGACGGCGCGCTGGCCGCGCTGCACCCGGTGGTGGAGGCGCTCGCCGAGGCCGCCGACGAGCAGTGCACCGCCGCCGACGCGCTGGACGAACGGGTACGGGCCGCGTACCGGGGCGCCGAGCGGAGCGTCGACCAGGGGCTCCGGGACGGCCGGCTGCTGCGCGGCGAGGTGCTGGCCCGCTGGCAGGAGTTCATCGGCACCGGCGAGTTCTTCCGGGGCCTGGAGGCACGCATCGGCCGGCTGCGGGACCGGGTCGTCGCGGCGGTCACCGGGCGGCCCGCGCCCGCCGCGGAACTGCGTACCGCGATCGAGTCGCAGCTCGTCACGCTGCTGCGCGGCGTGGCCGCCGAGGCGGCGGAGAACGCGTACACCGGTTGGAAGGCGCACCCGGCCGGCGCGGCGCTGCTGGAGCCGGACCTGGCCCACGCCTCGGCCGACCTGCCGGAGCGGGCCGAGCAGCTGGTCCGCGACTGGCAGCGCGGCGTGCTGGAACTGGTCCGGGTCGAGGGCGGCGACCGGCGGTTCGTGGCCCGCACTGCGGCGTACGCGGTGAACGCCACCGGCCTCGCCGTCATGATCGGCGTGTTCGCCTCCACCGCGTTCATCCCCACCGGGCTGGAGGTCGCCGCCGGCACCGGCACGGCGGTCGCCGGGCAGACCGTGCTCCAGGCGATCTTCGGCGACCAGGCGGTGCGGAACCTGGCCCGCAAGGCCCGGATCGACCTGCTCGACCGGACCGGCAAGCTGCTGGCCGAGGAAGCCGAGCGCTTCCTGGCCCGCACCGAGGCCGAGCGCCCGGCCGACAACGCCGGCGCGGCGCTGCGCTGGGCCGCCCTGGAGGTCGAGCGGGCCCGGCACCGGAGCGGCTTGTTCCCGAGCCCCGAGCAGGACGGACGCCAGTGAGTAACGTCGTCGGACGGATGCGGGACGCGCTGCGCGGCGAGCAGCGGGTCGACCCGGACGTGCTCATCGAGCGCCTCCAGGCGATCCAGCGGTTCCTTTCCGCGGTGGACGGCGATGTGCCCGACGCTCAACTGGTCGCCGCGCACACGGTGGTCGAGCGGGCCGGTGACCGGCTCGCCCTCTCCGGCCGGCACACGGTGGTCGCGCTGGCCGGCGCGACCGGCAGCGGCAAGTCGAGCCTGTTCAACTCGCTGGCCCGGCTCGACCTCTCCCCGGTCGGGGTGCGCCGGCCGACCACCGGCGTCGCGCACGCCTGCGTGTGGGGTCCGCTGGACGGCGCGGTCCGGCTGCTCGACTGGATCGGCGTGCTGCCCCGGCACCGGTTCGTCCGGGAGAGCCCGCTGGACGCCGACGACGAGTCGACGCTGCACGGCCTCGTCCTGCTCGACCTGCCCGACTTCGACTCGGTGCAGCACGGTCACCGGCTGGAGGTCGACCGCCTGCTGGGCCTGGTCGACCTGGTGGTCTGGGTGGTCGACCCGCAGAAGTACGCCGACCGCGTGATCCACACCAGCTATCTGCGCGAGTTCCACAGGCACAAGGACGTCACGGTCGTGGTGCTCAACCAGGCCGACCGGCTGCACCCGACCGAGCTGCCCAAGGTCCTCGAGGATCTGCGCCGGCTGCTCGACGAGGACGGGCTGGGCGGGGTGCCGCTGCTGCCCACGGTAGCGGTCGACCCGAACGGGCTGAGCGGCCTGCGGGCCGAGCTGGAGCGTACGGTCGCCGAACGGCAGGCCGCCCTGCGCCGGCTCTCCGGCGACGTGGACGCCGTGGTGGCCGATCTCGAACCGCTCGTCGGGCCGGAACCGCCGAGCAGCAAACCCGGCGACGCCTCGGCGCAGGAGCTGAACCGGGCGCTGGCCGGGGCGGCCGGGGTGCCGACTGTGGCGGCGGCGGTCGAGGGGGCGTACCGGCACCGGGCCGTCAGCAACACCGGCTGGCCGCTGCTGCGGAGCTGGCGCAAGCTACGACCCGATCCGCTGCGCCGGCTGCACCTGCCCGGGCGGGACCCGGACGCGCCGGCGGACAGCCTGGTCGCGGCCACCTCCGTACCCGATCCGACGGCCGCGCAGCGCTCGGCCCTCACGCTGGCGATCCGCGCGGTGGCCGACCGGAACGGCGCCGGTCTGCCGGCGCCGTGGCCGGCCGCGGTGACCGCGGCGGCCCGGTCCCGGCAGGCCGACCTGCCGGGCGCGCTCGACCACGCGGTCGCCGCGACCGACCTGGGCATGGACCGCCGGCCGGCCTGGTGGCGGGTGGTCGGCGCGCTTCAGTGGGTGGTCACCCTGGCCGCGCTGGCCGGCCTGGTCTGGCTGCTCCTCGGGTACGCGGTGCGCCTGCTCGGCCTGCCCCCGCTGGAACACCCCACGCTCGGCGTGGTGCCGTGGCCGACGGTCCTGCTGCTCGGTGGCCTGCTGGCAGGGCTGCTGATCGCGGCGCTGACCCGGCCGGTGGTCGGGTGGGCGGCCCGCCGGGCCCGGGCGCGGGCCGAGCGACGCCTGCTCACGTCGGTGGGCAGCGTCGGCGAGAAGTACGTGCTGGACCCGGTGTGGGCGGTGCTGACCCGCTACGGCACGGCCCGGGAGGCGCTGCGCGAAGCCGTGCGGCGCTGAACCCGGCGCGCTGACCGGTGTGGGGGCGGCCCGCGCGGCGTAGGGTCGATGCATGGCCACGCCACAGACCCCCTACGACGCGGTTCTGCACGCCGCGCGCGACGTGACGAGGCTCGACTCGGCCCTGGACGCGGAGATGCTCGGCGCCGCGTTGCTGGGCAGCGTCTACGCCGTCGCGGAGCACGACCGGGAACAGGCCGTCCGCGAGTTCGTCACCGGCTTCCTCGCCGCCACGTCCCGGCGGCGCAGCGCCGCCGCGACCACACTGCGCGCCGTCTTCGCCGCCCTGGTGCCCGACGCCGAGGGCGCCGCCCGGGTCCGGCCCGGCGCGTACGCCCCGACGTGGGCCGGCCAGCTCGGCCGGGTGCACGTCACAGGCGCCTGGGCGTACGGCGACGTGTACGGCGACCAGACGTCCTACCTAGCCACGTTCGCGTACGACGACGAGGAACAGGGCGGGCCCGAGCACGCGCTGGTGGCGCTGGTCGACCACAACATCGGCATCACCAAGGACGTCTTCGTCGGCGGCCCGGCGGCCCGGATCGTGGAGCAGGCCCGGGAGATCTGCACCGAGGACGAGTTCACCTGGTTCCGTACCGAGGACCCGGCCCGGATGCACGCCGAGGTGAGCCGCCACCTGGCGGTCACCGACGACCTCGCCGAGTTGCCCGCACAGGGCTCGCTCGCCACCGACCGGGCGCTCGTGGGCGCACGGCTGGCCGCGCTGCCCGGGCCGACCCCGCCGGCCGGTCCGGCGGTCGTGCCGCCGCCCACCGACGAGGAGCGCACCCGCCTGGTACGCGCGTTCCTCGACTCGCCCGAGGCGTCCCGGTTCGGCCTGCCCGAGGTCGCCGACGGTGAGCTGGCCTCGCTGCACTTCTGCCTCGGCCTGCTGCTCGACCACGCGGCCAGCTTCCCGGACGCCGACCCGATGCGGTGGAGCCCGATGGTCGCCGAGCTGTTCCTGCTCGACTGGGTGCACCGCCGGGCCGTGCTGGACATGGACGACGCGGCGATGCTGCCCCGGGTGCTGCGCGCCTGGGCGGCGTACGCGGCCCGGCAGCGCGGGCTGTCGCAGTCGGCGTCCGCCCGGACGGACGAGGCGATCACCGAGATGGTCCCGGAGTTCGCGCGGCTCTACAGCACCGGTGAGCGGCGCAGCCCGGCCACGGCCGCGGTGGCCCAGCTGATGGCGGACGGCGTGGACCCGGACGACCCGGAGGCGCTGAACGCCTGGATCGAGGCGAACCGCCACCGCCTGACCGACGACCCGGCCTAGGCAGTCGCGCACGCATGATCGGCACCACCTCGGCGAGGTGGCGGCATCACCCCGGCCAGAACCACACCACTACGCCGAAGTGGTGTCGATCATGCGGGCACCGGCCCTCGGTTGCCCCGCCCCTCGTTGATCGACACCACCCCGGCGAGGTGGCTGCATCGAGCCGGCCGGAACCACACCAGCACGGCGTAACGGTGTCGATCATGCGGCCCTGGGTGCCCCGCGCGAGGGGCCTCCCCGAACCTCCTTGATCGACACCACCCCGGCGAGGTGGCTGTATCAAGTCGCTCGCGACCACACCAGCACGGCGAAGTGGTGTCGATCATGCGCCTGCCGATGCCCTGACCAGCCGGACCTCGTTGATCCACACCACCTCGGCGAGGTGGCTGCATCGGACCGGCCGGGACCACACCACTACGCCGAAGTGGTGTCGATCATGAGGCGCGGGACACCGATGGGCGGACCAGGCCGGAAGGAGCGGACGCGGCGGACGACCCGGCAGGACCCGACGGCCCAGCAGAACCGGACGGCTCGGCAGGACCCGACGGATCAGCGGGACCGGACGGCTCGGCGGGACCCGACGGCCCAGCGGAACCGGACGGCTCGGCAGGACCCGACGGATCAGCGGGACCGGACGTACCCGATGGGCCGGACGGGTCGGACGAACCTGCCGAGGGCGTCGGCTCGACGGACGTGGCGGACGGCTCGGGGCTGGGGCTCGGCTCGGGCGTCGGCGTACCCGGGTCGGACGGCGGGTGCGACGGCGACGGTGAGGGCACCGGCGAGGGGTGCGGCGGGCGGACCGGGGTGGGCCGGACCGGCGTGGACGGTGGCGGCGGCGCGGCCACCGGGCGGGACCGGTGGCGGGCGGCGAGGTCGCTGTCGTCGGGCAGGCTCGGCGCGGCCGGGAGGACGGGCCGCGCCGGGGGTACGGTGGTGACGTC
>NZ_JAGPXV010000185.1:0-9312 GCF_018070405.1 Micromonospora sp. D75 | reverse complement strand
GGCGACGAGCCGGGAGCGCAGCTCGTCGAGCCCTCCCCCGAACGTCTTCTTCCGATGGGCGACGACGGCGACCACACCGGCCGGGGGCGCGGCGGGGGCGGTGGCCGGGCGCTCGGCCGTGCTCGTGTTCATGGTTCCGCTGTACCCGGAGCGCGCGCGTCCCACGCCTGCGCCCGGCGCGACGCGCCCGAAACCGATTCGCGGCGTACTGTGCCCGGACGGCCACGTTCGGTACAGTGCGGACGATGATCCGCGCCGCCGGGCGCGGATCCGGAGGGTGTGCGATGACGCGACGGATCGGGTGGGTGGCGTACTACACGCTGCGCCTCGGTTTGCTGCTCGGCGGCGTGGCAGCCGTCTGGGGCGCGCACGAGGTGGCGGCCGGCTCGGCCGCCCACGCCGCCGACCGTCCGCCGCTCACGGCCACCGTGGAGACTCTGACCCACACACTCGGCGCGGTTCTCGGCCTGCCCGCGTCCGGGGCCGTCGGTGTCGAGTCCACACCCGCCGCCGCGCCGGCATCCGGCACGACAGCTCCCGCCGCCGACGCCACCGCGCCGAGCGCTGACGCGCCCGGCACGCCCACGTCCGGCACGGCCACGCCCGGAAAGGCCGTGGCGACGCCCCCGGAGGCGGCCCCGGCCGCCACGACGCCGGTCACCGGCCGCGTCGTCGAGGCGGTGGTGACGCCGGTCCGCGACCACGTGCTGACCCCGGTCACCGAGGGCCTGCGCCCGGCCACCTACCCGGTACGCGATCACCTGCTCACGCCCGTCGCGGAGGCCCTGCGCCCGCTCACCGGCCCGGTCACGGAGGGCGTGCTCGAACCGGTCGCGGACGTGCTGTCCCCGGTCGTGGAGCCGCTGAGCCCGATTCTCGGTCCGGTCTGGCGGGGCCTGGAACCGGTGGTCGCGCCGCTGGACCCGGTGCTCGACCCGCTCAGCCCGGTGACCGATCTGCTCGACCCACCGGCGGCGTCGCAGCCGGACCCGGCCGACCCCGCTGACCCGACCGACCCCGGTGACCCGACAGCCCCCGCCGACCCGGCTGATCCGGCTGGTCCGGCTGATCCGGCCGGCACCGCTGATCCGGCCGTGAAGGCCCGCCCGGCTGCGCCGGCCCGCGTGGGCGACAGCGTTACGGTCGCCGCCGGCCCGGTGGCGCGTGCCTTCGCCGTCGAACCCCGGGGCGCCGCCGCGCGCAGCGCGACACAGGCTGTCCGCACGGCGGCCGACTTCGCCCCGACCCCCGTCGCGCCGCAGCCGTACGACGGCGCCAGCCATGCCGGCGGCGCGGTGCACAGCGAGGCGGCCGACGCGGACGCGTGCCGCTGGGGGCTGCCGACGCTCGCCCACCAGTACGGGCGCCCGTCGCACGAACGCCTGCCGGCCTCCCGCACGTCACGGCCCGGCACCAGACCCGCCTGAGCGGACTTCACAGGACCACATGCGATCCGGAGCACGGGCGTGTCCCGCCCGACTGCCGCGCCTGCGCGGCGGCGCCGTCGTCCGGCGCCCGCACCAGACCCGATCACGCCTGTGAAACAGGAGTTCGTTCATGAGCACAGCCCTGCCCGTCGCCCGCGCCCGGTGGTGCGACATCGGCCGCATCGCCGATCTCGTCGCCGAGGCCCTGATGCCCACCGCCCTGGCGGCCTGGCTCGTCCCCGACGCGCCGCGCCGTTTGCCGGTCCTCGCCGCCGTGGCGCGGATCTGGACCGAACACGCGCTGCTGTTCGGCGACGCGTTCCTGCTGCCCGACGGCAGCGCCGCCACCGTGTGGTTCCACCGCTACCGGCCGATCCCGACGCCCCACCGGTACGCCGATCGTCTCGCCGCCGCCGCCGGCCCGGACGAGGAGCGGTTCCGCCGCCTCGGTGACGCGCTCGCCGCCCGGCGTCCGGTCGAGCCGCACAACAACCTGGCGCTGCTGGCCGCTCCCCGGGGCGGTGCGGCGGAGGCGCTCGCCGGGGCGCAGCGCCGGATGGACACCCTCAGCCTGCCCACCTACGCGCACCCGTGCGCCGGGGAGCAGGAGGAGTTGCTGCGGCGGCTCGGCTACACCGCACGGGAGGCCTTCGCGGCCCCGGACGGCACCGAGCTGCGGGCGCTGTGGCGGTCGACGCCGTTCCGTGCGGGCGGCAACGACCGCTGGCCGGTGCGTCACCGCGGCTTCGGCCGCCCGGACCGCGACGGCCGGGCCGCCGACCGGGCGGCGCGCTGACCGGTTGACCGGGCCGGGGCGGCCACCCGGCCGCCCCGGCTCCCGCCCGCCGCCTTCACGGGGACGTCGCTGTGCTCGGCCTCGGCGAGCCGGAGGTTGATCCGTTGCCCCGACGTCGTCGGCCGGTGCGGGCGCCCTACCTCGGTTAGCCTGCGAGCCGGGCACGACTTCGCCGAGTGACCGGAGGTAACGGTGCGAGGAACGGGAGAGACCCCGGGGCCGGCCGGCGCCACGACCGCGAGCCCGAAGCGCAAGCGGCGGCGCCTGCCGGTCGTCCTCGCGGTCTGCGTGCTGCTGGCCGGGTGCGGCCTGGTCGCGGGCGGCTACTACTTCGACAGCGTGCCCACGCCCAGCGACCTGAAGCTGCCCGAGTCGACAACCGTCTTCTACGCCGACGGGCGCACGCCGATGGCGAAGCTGGGCGCGCAGAACCGCACCATCGTGCCGTACGACCAGATGAACGACTCGGCCAAGCAGGCGATCGTGGCGGCCGAGGACCGGACCTTCTGGACCAACCGCGGCATCGACTTCAAGGGCGTGCTGCGCGCCGCCTGGGCCAACGTGAGCGGCGGGCAGCGGCAGGGCGCGTCCACGCTCACCCAGCAGTACGCGCGCATCGCCGCCGACCTGCGCGGGGTCACCTACTCCCGCAAGCTGCGCGAGGCGGTGATCGCGTGGAAGCTCGACGACGCGTACACCAAGGAGGAGATCCTCGGCTTCTACCTGAACACCGTGCCGTTCGGCCGGGGAGCGTACGGGATCGAGGCGGCCGCGCAGACGTACTTCGGCAAGACGGTCCGCCGGGACGCCCCACCCGAGCGGCAGCTCACCCAGGCCGAGGCGATGGTGCTCTGCGCCATGGTGAAGCAGCCGGAGGCGGATCCGGCCGACCCCGAGGGCACGCCCGGCTACGACCCGCGCCGCAACGCGCTGGCCAAGCAGAACTCGATCGACAGGTGGAACTACATCCGCGACGGCATGGTCAAGCTCGGCTACCTGACGTCGCAGCAGGCGGCGGACCTCGCGTACCCGGACACGGTCCGGCCGATCGACAAGGACGCGGGCCGGTCCGACCTGGACCGGCCGACCGGCCTGGTGGTCAACCACGTGCTGGCCGAGCTGCGCGGGACCGAGCCGTTCCGCGGCAAGCCGGACGAGGTGATCCGGGACGGCGGCTACCGCATCGTCACCACCATCGACAAGCGCGTGCAGGACGCGGCCGAGGCGGCGGCGGACATCCGCCGCGACACCGCCCCGCGAGCGGTGCGCGGGCAGCCGCGGAACTGGCAGGCGGCGCTGGTGGCGGTGGAGCCGGGCACCGGCCGGGTGCTCGGCTACTACGGCGGCGACAAGGGCTCGGGCGCGGACTACGCGGGCTGGTACTCCGACGAGGACGGCCAGGCCCGCGGCTTCGGCCAGCATCCGCCGGGGTCGTCGTTCAAGGTGTACGACCTGGCCGCCGCCGTGCGCGACGGGATCTCGGTGAAGGAGCGGTTCGACTCGCCGGACACCAAGGAGTTCCCCGCCTCGGGGCGCACCAAGGGCAGCGCGGCCGGGCCGATCCGCAACGCCGAGCGGGCGCCCTGCCAGCCGGACTGCGCGCTCTGGGAGGCCACCGTCGCCTCGCTCAACGTCACCTACTTCGAGCTGACCGAGCGGCTCGGCACGGACAAGGTGATCGAGATGGCCCGGCAGGCGGGCGTGGAGTCGATGTGGGAGACGGTCCGGGGCAACCCCCGGCCGCAGCGCGTCGACCTGCGCAGCGACCCCGCCGACGAGGTGGCGAAGCGGTTCTCCACCGAGGTCGGCATCGGGCAGTACGGCATCACCGTGCAGGACCACGCGAACGGGATGGCCACGTTCGCGGCCGGCGGCAAGCGCGCCGACGCCCACTTCGTCCGGTCGGTGAGCAAGGACGACGAGGAGGTGTGGACCGAGCAGCTGCGCACCACCGACCTCGGGCTGGACCGGGAGGCCGTCGACCAGCTGGACTGGACGCTGCGCCGGGTCCGGGCGGCCAAGCTGGACAACGGCTGGGACTCCGCCGGCAAGACCGGCACCTGGCAGGCCGGGAAGAGCACCACGCAGAACGTGCACACCTGGATGGTGGGCTGGACCGGCGCGCTGGCCTCGGCCGTGTGGCTGGGCACCACCGACGGCAAGCCGCTGCGGACCAGCGACGGCAGCTACGACGTGTACGGCTCGACCGGTGCCGCGCCGATCTGGCGGCAGTTCATGACAAAGGCCACCGAGGCGATGAAGCTCGACCCGGGCAAGTACCGCTTCGGTGAGCCGAAGTTTCCCGGCGACACCCCGGAGACCGCGTCGGCGCCGCCGCCGTCGACCGCCGCGCCCACACCGTCGGACTCCCCGAGCCCGAGCCCGACCCCGTCGAGCCCCAGCCCGAGCCCGGAGCCGACCGGGCGGCCGACGTCGCGGCCCACGCTGACGCCCACGCTGCCACCGCCGCCCACGATCACGCCGACGCGGACCCGCGGCCCGCGCTGACGCACCCGGCCGCGCGGTGGCGGCCCGCGTGCGGCGGCGTCCTCGCGTCTATGTGCGCCATTCGCGCACATAGGCAACGTCCGCAATTTGCACGGGCCCCCATCCACTGTCGGCAATGTTCGCCCTGATCAGGGCCTATTGAAGATCATGGTTGCCTGGGACGACGCGCGCGGCGACACGCCCGACTGCCAGCCGTTGCCCAGGTCACCCATTGCTCACGGCTCGCGCGGCGTGTGATTGTGCACCAGCGAACCGCCGACCCCCGGCGAATCGCGACGGTCGATCTGTCGACCCGGAGCCACGCCGGCAGCTCCGGTGACCGGCCGTCACCCTGCCTCGCACCACCGCGCCGCCCGTCCCCACCGGGCTCGTGCGGCGCGCCTGTAGAACAGGAGCAAACCTCCGTGAAACTCTCACCTCGCCTCGCCGCGCTCACCGGCGCGGCGGCGGCCGGCGTCATCGCCGCCGGCACCGCCGCGGCCGTGCAGGCCGCGCCACCCGGGCCCGCCGCCCCCAACCCGGCCCAGGCCCGAGCGGCCGCCGCCGACTCGACCCGCGCGCTGGTCGCGAACCGCCCCGCCTACCTCCAGGCCGGTTCCGACGACGCGTTCGTCCAGAAGCCGGTCATCTCCTCCGAGGGCACCCAGTACGTGCCGTACGAGCGCACCTACAAGGGCCTGCCCGTGGTCGGCGGCGACTTCGTGCTGGCCACCGACTCCGCCGGCAACCTCAAGTACGCCTCGGTCGCCCAGCAGCGGCCGATCGGCGCCCTCGCCACCACGCCCGCGCTGACCCAGGCCGCCGCCGCGGCCACGGCGCGCGCCCAGCTCAAGACCGTCAGCGCCGTCGAGGGCACCACGCTCGTCGTCTACACGCTCGGCGCCGCACCGGCGCTGGCCTGGGAGACCACGGTACGCGGCACCAGCGCGGACGGCCCGAGCCGGCTCACCGTCGACGTCGACGCCCGTACCGGCGCGGTCCTGCGCAAGCAGGAGCACGTGGTACGCGGCACCGGCACCGGCGCCTGGAACGGGCCCAGCCCGCTCACGCTCAACACCACCCAGTCGGGCTCCACGTACACCATGAAGGACCCGACCGTCACGAACCTGAGCTGCCAGGACGCGGCGAACAACACCACGTTCAGCGGCTCCGACGACGTGTGGGGCAACGGCACCGCCACGAACAAGGAAACCGGCTGCGTGGACGCGCTGTTCTCCGCGCAGACCGAGCACAAGATGCTCGCCCAGTGGCTGGGCCGCAACGGCGCCAACGGCAACGGCGGCTACTGGCCGATCCGGGTGGGCCTCAACGACCAGAACGCCTACTACGACGGCAGCCAGGTGCAGATCGGCAAGAACACCGCCGGTCAGTGGATCGGCTCGCTGGACGTGGTGGCGCACGAGATCGGCCACGGCATCGACGACAACACCCCCGGCGGCATCTCCGGCGGCGGCACGCAGGAGTTCGTCGCGGACACGTTCGGCGCGGCCACCGAGTGGTTCGCCAACGAGCCGTCCAGCTACGACGCGCCGGACTTCCTGGTCGGCGAGAAGATCAACCTGGTCGGCTCCGGCCCGATCCGCAACATGTACAACCCGTCGGCGCTCGGCGACCCGAACTGCTACTCGAGCAGCATCCCGTCGACCGAGGTGCACGCCGCGGCCGGGCCCGGCAACCACTGGTTCTACCTGCTGGCCAACGGCAGCAGCCCGACCAACGGGCAGCCGTCCAGCTCGACCTGCAACAGCAGCAGCGTGAGCGGACTGGGCATCCAGAAGGCCATCAAGATCATGTACAACGCCATGCTGCTGAAGACGTCGTCCTCGTCCTACCTGAAGTACCGCGTCTGGACGTTGCAGGCGGCGAAGAACCTCTACCCGAGCAGCTGCACCGAGTTCAACGCGGTCAAGGCGGCCTGGGCGGCGGTCAGCGTGCCGGCCCAGTCGGGTGAGCCGACCTGCGCCGGCGGCACCCCGACGCCTACGCCGACCGCCACCACCACCCCGCCGTCGGGCGGCTGCTCCGGCAACAAGCTCGCCAACCCCGGCTTCGAGTCGGGCAACGTGAGCTGGACCGCCTCGTCCGGCGTCATCACCACCGACAGCGGCCAGGCCGCGCACGGCGGCTCGTACAAGGCGTGGCTGGACGGGTACGGCTCGTCGCACACCGACACGCTCAGTCAGTCGGTGACGATCCCGGCCGGATGCCGCGCGACGTTCAGCTTCTGGCTGCACATCGACAGCGCGGAGACGACCACCGGCACCGCGTACGACAAGCTCACCGTCAAGGCCGGCAGCACCACGCTGGCCACCTACTCCAACCTGAACAAGGCCACCGGCTACGTGCAGCGGTCCTTCGACATCTCGTCACTCGCAGGCACCACGGCGACCATCTCGTTCAGCGGCGTGGAGGACAGCTCACTGCAGACGTCCTTCGTCGTCGACGACACCGCGGTCACCCTGAGCTGACCGTGGCGTAGCGCGGCCGGTCGTCGTCCTCCCGGCGGCCGGCCGCCTCGTCGTGCCGGGCGGTGCCGCGTCGCGCGTGGCCGCCGCCGCGTGCCGGGGCGGCGCCGCGTCGTGCCGGGCCGTGTGCGGTCGGGTCAGGCCGGACGCCCGGCCTGGGACGCCGTGCCGCGGTCGCGGTGGATCCGCGCGGCCGCCTCGTGCATCGCGCGACCGAACAGCTCGGCCTGGTCACCCATGCTGCCGAGCCGGGCGGCGAGCGCGTCGGCGTCGGCCCGCGCCGACGCGCTGACCCGGGCGTCCAGCTCGGACAGCGCGGCGTTGGCGGCGGCGGTGACATGTCCGCAGAGGACGTCGAGGGGCTCGCCGGCCAAGTCCGGGTCGATCGTCACGGAATCCAGCCGGCCACCCTGAACGGCGACCGCGCGGACCCGGCCGTCGGCTGCGGTGCCCTCGGCGCGCAGCAGGTCGCCCGGCTCGCCGTCGGCGTGCTCCGAGGCCCGGGAGCGCATCGCGGTGAGCGCCTGCTGCGTGCGGGTCAGCAGTTCGTCGATGCTCGCGGCCGCCGAGAACGGATCGTTGGTCATTTCCGCGCTTTCTTCACGTCTGAGCCGATCATCGTGACCCTAGCAACCGGCTCCGACGAATCGCGGTCAGCGGCCGTCACGGGTGGCGTCCGGCGCCGCGAGCAGGCCGGACACCGGCGGCGCGGCGTGTCGCGGGCGGCCGGGCGCCCCGGCCGGGGGAACCGGCCGGGCGTCCGGACCAGATCAGCGCAGACGCAGCCGCTGACCGGGGAAGATCAGGCCGGGGTCGTCGCCGACCACTGCCCGATTGCGCTCGTGCAGGGCACGCCAGCCACCGTCGACCCGCTGCGCCACGGCGATCTCCGACAGCGTGTCCCCGCGCCGGACCACGTACGTCCCGGCCGACGGCTGCGGCGCTGACGTCGTCGCGGCCCGTTCCGGCGCGGCCTTGTGCGTGGCGGCCCGCTTCGGGGCGGACTTCTTCGAGGTGGCCTTCTTCGGGGCCGCCCGCTCGGACCGGGTCGCCGCAGCGTTCGCCGAGCCGCCCTTCTTGCCGCAGACCGGCCACGCGCCGATGCCCTGGCCGCGCAACACCTTCTCCGCGACGGCGATCTGCTCGGACCGGCTGGCCAGGTCGGCGCGGGCGGCGTACTTCTGGCCGCCGTAGCCGTTCCAGGTGGCGCGGGAGAACTGGAGCCCGCCGTAGTAGCCGTTGCCGGTGTTGATCTTCCAGTTGCCGCCGGACTCGCAGCGCGCGACCGCGTCCCAGTTGACGCCCGCGCTGGCCGGTGCGGCCGGGCCGAACAGGCTCGCGGCGCCGACGGCGGCGCCGGCCAGGACCGCTCCGAGAGCGGTACGGCGGCTTCGGGCCGAGTATGCAGTTGCCATGTGGATTCCTCCACGCCGACGAGGTGAGCTGTCGGGTTCGGGCCGAGGAGCCCGGCCGCCGGTGGCGGCTTCACCCCGAGGTGACGATGCACCGTGGAACGTGTGGTTCCCCCGCTCCCGCACGAGGTTCGGTTACCGGGGCCGGCGGCGGGATTTGGCGTTTCCGGCCCGCGGTGCCCGCGAATGCGAACGAAACCGACGCTAAGGACGGTTTGCGGCGATCGTCCACTTCTTGTGACGGTGTTCACCCGGCCGGGCTACCACCTGTGGAGCTACCGTGGCAGGGCCGAGCAAGATCACGGGAGGGGCGGGACGGATGACCGATCACGGACACGAGCTGACCTTCGGCGGCTTCATCACGCCCGCCGCCGGGCAACCCGACCAGGTGGTGGCGCTGGCCACGCTCTGCGAACAGGTCGGGCTGGACCTGGTCACGTTCCAGGACCACCCGTACCAGCCGGGGTTCCTGGACACCTGGACGCTGATGTCCTACGTGGCCGCCGTCACCGAGCGCATCCGCCTGGCCGGCAACGTGCTCAACCTGCCGCTGCGCCAGCCGGTGGTGCTGGCCCGCAGCGTGGCCAGCCTGGACCTGCTCACCGGCGGCCGGGTCGAGATGGGACTCGGCGCGGGTGCGTTCTGGGACGCGATCGAGGCGACGGGCGGGCGGCGCCTGTCCCCCGGCGCGGCGGTCGAGGCCC
>NZ_JAGPXV010000184.1:0-9337 GCF_018070405.1 Micromonospora sp. D75 | reverse complement strand
GGTCTGGGACCTGGCGCACGTCGGCAACCAGGAGGAGCTGTGGCTGGTCCGCGACGTCGGCGGCCGCGAACCGGTGCGCCACGACATCGACGACCTCTACGACGCGTTCAAGCAGCCCCGCAAGGACCGCCCGGCGCTGCCGCTGCTGCCGCCGGCCGAGGCGCGCGCCTACGTGCGTACGGTCCGCGACAAGGTGTTCGACCTGCTCGACGGCATCCGCTTCACCGAGCGTCCCCTGGTCGCCGACGGGTTCGCGTTCGGCATGATCGTGCAGCACGAGCAGCAGCACGACGAGACCATGCTCGCCACCCACCAGCTGCGCGCCGGCGCCCCGGTGCTGGACGCGCCGCCACCGCCGGAGCCCCGGGCCCGGGTCGGCGGGGAGGTACGGGTGCCGGCCGGGCCGTTCACGATGGGCACCTCCACCGACCCGTGGGCGCTGGACAACGAGCGCCCGGCGCACACCGTCGACCTGCCCGCGTACCTCATCGACGCCGCGCCGGTCACGAACGGGCAGTACCGCGCGTTCATCGCCGACGGCGGATACGACGAGCCGCGCTGGTGGAGCGAGGCCGGCTGGCGGCACCGGATCGAGGCGGAGCTGAGCGCGCCGATGCACTGGCGGCGCGACGGCGACGGCTGGGCGTACCGCCGGTTCGGCCGCTGGTCGGCGGTCCGCGACGACGAGCCGGTGGTGCACGTCTGCTGGTACGAGGCGCAGGCGTACGCGGCGTGGGCCGGCAAGCGGCTGCCCACCGAGGCGGAGTGGGAGAAGGCGGCCCGCTGGGACCCGGCGTCCGGCCGGTCCCGCCGTTACCCGTGGGGCGACGAGGATCCGGGCGCCGAGCACGCCAACCTGGGCCAGCGGCACCTGTGGCCGGCGCCGGTGGGCGCGTACCCGGCGGGCGCCTCGCCGCTGGGCGTGCACCAGCTCGTCGGCGACGTGTGGGAGTGGACCTCGTCGCCGTTCCGCGGGCACCCGGGCTTCACCGCGTTCCCCTACCGGGAGTACTCGGAGGTCTTCTTCGGCGACGACCACAGGGTGCTGCGGGGCGGCTCGTTCGGCACCGACCGGTCCGCCTGCCGGGGCACGTTCCGCAACTGGGACTACCCGATCCGGCGGCAGATCTTCAGCGGTTTCCGCTGCGCCCGTGACGCCGGCCCGGAGGAGTGAGCCGGCCCGATGTGCCGTCACCTCGCGTACCTCGGTCCACCCGTGCTCCTGGGCAGCCTGCTGTTCGACCCGCCGTACGGCCTGCTGCGCCAGTCGTGGGCGCCGCGTGACATGCGCGGCGGCGGCACCATAAACGCCGACGGCTTCGGCGTCGCCTGGTACCCGGACGACGGCGACCCGGTCCGGTACCGGCGGGCCCAGCCGATGTGGAGCGACACCACGCTGCCGGAGCTGGCCGCCGTGACGCGGGCGCGGGCGGTGCTGGCGGCGGTCCGGTCCGCCACCGTCGGCATGCCGCTGCACGAGACGGCGGCGGCCCCGTTCGCCGAGGGACGGTGGCTGTTCAGCCACAACGGCGTGGTGCGGGGCTGGCCGGACAGCCTGGTCCCGCTCGCCGCGGGCCTGCCCGTGCGCGACCTGATCACGCTCGACGTGCCGACCGACTCGGCGCTGCTGTGGGCGCTGGTCCGGCACCGGCTGCGCGCCGGGGCCGCGCCGGACGAGGCGGTCGCGGACACGGTCGCGGCGGTCGCCGCCGCCGCTCCCGGCTCACGGCTGAATCTGCTGCTCACCGACGGTACGACGGTGGTGGCGAGCACGGGCGGCCACGCGCTGTCGGCGCGTCGCGGGCCGGACTCGGTGCTGCTGGCCTCCGAACCGTTCGACGACGACCCGGCCTGGCAGGCGGTGCCGGACGGCCGGCTCGTGGTGGCGTCCACGGGCCGGTTCGACGTGCGGGAGCTGACCGCCGCCTGACGTTCTTCCCATCACCGGCAGGACAGAGAGGACACCTGATGAGCGCGGAGCCGCTGGAGATCCACCTGGAGGAGCGGGACCTCGACCGTGGGTTGCGGGAGGACGTACGGGTGGGGCTGGCCGCGACGCCGAAGTGGCTGCCGCCGAAGTGGTTCTACGATGCCCGGGGCAGCGAGCTGTTCGAGGAGATCACCCGCCTGCCGGAGTACTACCCGACCCGGGCCGAGCGGGCCGTGCTCGCCGCGCACGCCGACGACGTGGCCACCCTGACCGGCGCGAAGACGCTGATCGAGCTGGGGTCGGGCTCGTCGGAGAAGACCCGCCTGCTGCTGGACGCGTTCACCCGGCACGGCGACCTGGGCACGTTCGTGCCGCTGGACGTGTCGGTGAGCGCGTTGCGCTCCTCCACCGAGCAGATCGCCGCCGCGTACCCGGGGCTGCGGGTGCGGGGGATCGTCGGTGACTTCACCCGCCACCTGGACCGGCTGCCCACCGGCGGCCGGCGCCTGGTGGCGTTCCTCGGCGGCACGATCGGCAACCTGCTGCCGGTGGAGCGGTCCGGGTTCCTCACGGCGATGCGCGCGGCGCTGGAGACCGGCGACTGGCTGCTGATCGGCACCGACCTGGTGAAGGACCCGGCGGTGATCGTGCCCGCGTACGACGACGCGGCGGGCGTGACCGCCGAGTTCAACCGCAACGTGCTCCGGGTGATCAACCGGGAGCTGGGCGCGGACTTCGACGTCGACGCGTTCCGGCACGTGGCGGTCTGGGACCCGGAGCGGGAGTGGATCGAGATGCGGCTGCGCGCCGAGCGCCCGGCGACGGTGCGGGTGCTGGACACCGACGTCGTGTTCGCCGCCGGCGAGGAGCTGCGTACCGAGGTGTCGGCCAAGTTCCGGCCGGAGGGGATCGCGGCCGAGCTGACCGCCGCCGGGTTCACCCGGCAGGCGTTCTGGACCGACCCGGGCGGGCTGTTCGGGGTGAGCCTAGCCCGGGCCGACTGAGGTCCGGGTGGTCCGGGCCACACCCGCTGACGGGCCCGGCGGGTGATCGGCTAGGCTGGCTGCGCGAAGGGGAGTAGCCCCCAATGTCGTGGTCGACACACTGGTGCGTTCCGCATCCGGCCACGCGGCCCCGGTCTCCGGGGCGGGCGAGACCTTCGACTCAGGCTGTCGCAGCCGGGTCGAGGGCGCCCCCGTTCCTCCTCCCGGCTTGATCGGGAAGGTTCACATGGAGGGTTTCCTCGTCGCGCTGGTGGTCAGCTTCGGCGTGATCTTCGTTGCGGAGCTGGGCGACAAATCCCAGCTCATGGCGCTGACATTCGCCACTCGGTTCAAGACGGTGCCGGTGCTCATCGGCATCACGATCGCCACCGCGATCGTGCACCTGGCCTCGGTGGCCATCGGGTACGGCCTGAACGCCGCGCTGCCCACCGGCTGGATCTCGCTCATCGCCGGCCTGGCGTTCCTCGGATTCGGCGCGTGGACGCTGCGCGGCGACAAGCTGACCGAGGAGGAGAAGCGCAAGGCCGAGCGCAGCAGCAAGTCGGCGATCCTCGCGGTGGGTGTGGCGTTCTTCCTGGCCGAGCTGGGCGACAAGACCATGCTCGCCACCATCACGCTGGCCACCAAGTACGGCTGGTTCGGCACCTGGCTCGGGTCGACGCTCGGCATGGTCGCCGCGGACGCGCTGGCGATCCTGGTGGGCCGGATGCTCGGCCGGCACCTGCCGGAGCGGGCGATCCGTTACGGCGCGGCAGTGCTGTTCGCCATCTGCGGCCTGTGGCTGATCTTCGAGGCGGTCACCGAGCTGAACTGATCGGCCCGTGTCGCGCCGGGCGGCCCGCCCGGGGGGGCGGGCGGCCGCGACGCGGGTCAGGCGGTTCCGCCCTGGTAGACGTCCGGGATGCCGTCACCGTCGGCGTCCCGGTTCTCCCGTTCGCTGATCCGGCGGTAGACCCGGTTGCGGCGGACCAGCACCACCGAGGCGAGCAGGGCGGAGGTCAGCGAGCCGAGCAGCACCGCCACCTTGACGCCGTCCTCCTCCGGGCTGCCCGTGCCGAACGCGAGCTCGCCGATGAGCAGCGACACGGTGAAGCCGATGCCGGCCAGCAGCGCGAGTCCGAGCAGGTCGGCCCAGGTGATCTCCTCGTCCAGTTCGGCCCGGGTGAACCGGGCGAGCAGGTACGTCGAACCGAACACGCCGACGACCTTGCCCAGCACGAGTCCGGCGGCGACCGCGAGCACCACCGGGTTGCGGAGCACGCCGCCCACGTCCACGCCGACCAGCGTCACCCCGGCGGCGAAGAAGGCGAAGACCGGTACGGCCAGGCCGGCGGAGACCGGCCGCCAGCGGTGCTCCAGCCGCTCGGCCAGGCCGGGCGAGCCGTCGCGTCCGCGCAGCACGGGCACGGTGAAGCCGAGCAGCACGCCCGCCACCGTGGCGTGCACGCCAGAGGCGTGCACGAGCGTCCAGGCGGTCACGGCCAGCGGGATCAGCGCCCACCACCAGGTGCGGCGCCGCTGCACGAGCAACCCGAACACGGCGATCGGCAGCAGCGCGCCGAGCAGCGGCAGCGGGTGGAAGTCGGCGGTGTAGAACACCGCGATGATGGTGATCGCGAAGAGGTCGTCCACCACCGCGAGGGTGAGCAGGAACGCGCGCAGCCCCTGCGGCAGGTGGGAGCTGACCACGGCGAGCACGGCGAGGGCGAACGCGATGTCGGTGGCGGTGGGGATGGCCCATCCGCGCAGTCCGGCGCCGCCGGCGCTGAGCGTCACCGCCAGGTAGATCAGCGCGGGCGCGACCATGCCGCCGACGGCCGCGATCACCGGCAGCGCGGCCCGGCGGGGATCCCGCAGGTCACCGGCGACGAACTCGCGTTTGAGTTCCAGGCCCACCACGAAGAAGAAGATCGCCAGCAACCCGTCGGCGGCCCAGGTGCGCAGGCTGAGGTCGAGGTGCAGCGCCGCGCCGCCGGGCCAGGGCACCCAGTGGCTCAGTTCCGCGTACCCGGCGCGCCACGGCGAGTTGGCCCAGATCAGCGCGATCACGGCGCCGAGAAGCAGCAGAGCGCCGCCGACCGTCTCGGTGCGCAGCACGTCGGCCAGGAACCGGGCCTCCGGCCAGGAGCGGCGGGAGAGCAGGCGCGACGGAGGTGGGGTGTGGGTCATGCGGCGTCCGTTCGGGAGCTGGGGTCGGCGAATCCATCGCCGACCAGGCTTCCCGGCACACCGGTTCCAAGCCTAACGGCCGCCGGGACCGGCGGCGAGCTGGGCCGGTGGGACGCTCGTCCCATCTCGTGGGCGGGCGTCCCACCGGCTCCGGTCAGCGCTGGCCGGGCAGCGCCGGCAGGGCGGCGCCGGCCGGTTCGCAGAACGCCGCCAGTCGCTTGATCAGCTCGTCCGGTTCCGCGTACGGGTCCAGCGTCCGCACCTCGTCCGGGTCCAGTTCCGGCACCGGGACGTGGGAGATCAGCGGGTGCAGCGGGCGGGTGTCCACCTCGTCCGCGCCGAACAGGTGCTCGTGCAGCTTCTCACCGGGCCGCAACCCGGTGAAGACGATCTCCACGGGCCGGTCCGCCTCGGCGGCGAGCCGGCGCGCCACGTCCGCGATCCGGACCGGCTCGCCCATGTCGAGCACCAGCGCCTCGCCGCCCCGGCCGATGGTCGCGGCCTGGAGCACCAGGTGCACCGCCTCCTGGACGGTCATGAAGTAGCGGGTGACGTCGGGGTGGGTGACGGTGACCGGCACGCCGGCGCGGATCTGCGCCTGGAACGCGGTGAGCACCGACCCGCGGCTGCTGAGCACGTTGCCGAACCGGACGCTGAGGTAGGTGCCGTTGAGCCGCTGCGCGTGGTACGCGGTGAGCCGCTCGGTGATCCGCTTGGAGTAGCCGAGCACGCTCGCCGGGTTGGCCGCCTTGTCGGTGGAGATGTTCACGAACTCGGCGACGTCCCGGCACGCCTCCAGCACGTTCAGCGTACCCAGGATGTTGGTCTTGATCGCCTCACCGGGGTGGCGCTGGAGCAGCGTGAGGTGCTTGAGCGCGGCGGCGTGGAACACCACGTCGGGCTGCCGGTCGGCGATCACCCGGGCGATGCCCTCGGCGTCGCGGATGTCGGCCAGGATCAGCTCCGGCCCGTCCAGCAGCGCGCGCCCGTGCAGGGACATCTGCAGCGCGTGCAGCGCCGACTCGTCCCGGTCGAGCATCATCAGCTCGTCCGGCTCGCAGCGGGCGATCTGCCGGCACAGCTCCGAGCCGATCGAGCCGCCGGCGCCGGTCACCAGCACCCGCCGGCCGGCCAGCCCACCCCGCTCCACGCTCAGCTCCGCCACCCGGTGCGCCCGGCCCAGCAGATCGGTGAGCTGGACGTCGCGCACGTCGGTGGCGGCGACCGGCCGGTCGAGCAGCTCGCGCACCGGCGGCAGCACCTTGAACGCCGCCCCGGCCTCCAGGGTCCGGGTACGCACGTCGCGCAGCAGCTGCGGGTCCGAGCCGCTCATCGAGAAGATGACGGTGGTCGCCCCGGTCGCCCGAACGGCGTCGCCGACCTGCTCGCGGCCGCCCAGTACGCGCAGCCCCTCCAGCCGCAGGCCGCGGCTGTCGGCCGCGTCGTCGAGCAGGCCGACCGGCCGGTAGCTGCTGTCGGGATCCTGCAGCAGCACCCGGACGAGCCGCTCGCTGGCCGCGTCCACCCCGTAGACCAGGCAGCGCTCGGCGTTCCGTGGGGCGGGTGGCCGGCGGTCGGCGTGGGCACGCCACAGGCCGCGGGCGGTCGCCATCACCACCAGCGCCACCGTGCCGCCGACGAGCGGCGTGCTGGCCGGTACGGGATGCCGCGTCCACTGCATCACGGCGACGGCGCCGACGGCCGCGACGAGCGCGACGGTGACGGCGAGCCCCTGCGCGTCCCCAGAGCTGCCGATCGGGTAGCGGCCGTAGATCCGGGAGCGCAGCAGCGTGAGCGCGGCGTACAGCGCGGCGCAGGCCAGCGCCAGGCCGAGCGTACGGGCGCTGGCGGCGACGGTCAGGTCGAACTCGTACCTCGTCCAGGCGGCGCCGAGAAATCCTCCGCACCACGCGGCCGTGTCCAGCGTTAACAGGGAAAGGGTGGCGGCGCGGTGGGTGATCCGGCGGTGCGGTCGCACTGCTGTGCTGGCTTCACGATCCATGGGCTGCCCTCTGTGTCCTATCCGGATTGAAAGGATTAGACCTTCTGTGCCTGTTCGGTCGTTTACATTCGTCAAGTCACGTAACGTCGTGAATAGGCGATTCGATCCTGGCACGGGTACGGGTGCTTTTAGGGGGCTTTCGTGCAGTTTCATCGGCAGACCGGCGTGTCGCTAGGGAGGGCGTGATGGACGTTCTCGGCTACCTGCGCCTGGTCCGACGCCACTGGTGGATCGTGTTGGTGACGGTGATGCTCGCCCTGGGCACCGCCGCGCTCGTGACGGTCCGGACGGCACCTCGGTACGAGGCCTCGGTGACGTTCTTCGTCACCACGCCCAGCCAGGGCGTCACCGACGCCTACCAGGGCAGCCTCTTCCTTCAGCAGCGGGTGAAGTCCTACGGTGACCTGCTCACCAGCGACCGGCTGGCGCAGAGCGTGGTGGCCGACGCGCCGCTGGGTCTCACCGCCGACCAGGTGCGCAGCCGGATCCGGACCGCCAGCACGACCGGCACGGTCCTGCTCAAGGCCACGATCACCGACACCGACCAGACCCGGGCGCTGAAGACCACCGAGACGCTCGCGACGAAGTTCACCGAGCTGGTGCGCAAGGTCGAGACGCCGCCGGACGGCAATGCCCCGCCGATCAAGATCGAGGTCGTCAGTGGTCCCCGGGTGACGTCCAGCCCGGTCTCGCCGCAGCCCACGCGCAACCTGGTCATGGGCGGTGTGCTGGGCCTGCTGCTCGGCGCCGCGCTGGCCGTGCTGCGCGGGCTGGCCGACGTCCGGATGCGCGACGGCGCCGCGCTGCAACGGGTGACCGGCAGCCCGCTGCTCGGCGAGATCCCGTACGAGAACGGCGCGAAGGCGGCGCCGCTGATCGTCGGCGCGGCGGCCACCTCCGCCCGGGCCGAGGCGGTCCGCAAACTGCGCACGAACCTGCGCTTCGTGGACGTGCACGAGCCGGCCCGGGTCATCGCGGTCACGAGCGCGTTGCAGGGCGAGGGGAAGACCACGATGGCCTGCAACACCGCCATCGCGCTGGCCGAGGCGGGCTGGCGGGTGCTTCTCATCGACGCCGACCTGCGCCGCCCGAAGGTGGCCGACTACCTGGGCCTCGACGGCGGCGTCGGCCTCACCGACGTGCTGGTCGGCGACGTCCAGGTCGGTGACGTGGTGCAGCGCTGGGGGGAGAAGTCCCTTCTCGTGCTGCCCAGCGGCGCCACCCCGCCCAACCCGAGCGAGCTGCTCGGCTCGAAGTCCATGGCGGACCTGCTGGTGGCGCTGCGGGACTCGGCGGACATCGTGGTGATCGACACCGCGCCGCTGCTGGCCGTCACCGACGGCGTGGTGGTGGCCGTGCAGGCCGACGGCGCGCTCCTGGTCACCCAGCAGGGCCGGACCTCGCGCAGCCAGGTGGCGGCGGCGGCGAACGCGCTCAGCTCGGTCTCGGTGCGCCTGCTCGGCTGCGTGCTCAACATGGCCAAGGTGGCCAAGTCGGACGCCTACCAGTACGAGGCGTACAAGGTGGTCGTGCCGCCGGCCGCGCCCTCGGTGCCGGCCGACCGGGCCGGCAGCCGCCGGGGCGCCAAGGCCGTCGGGGGCGACCGGACGCAGGAACTCACCCGGCTGTCGCGATGAGCGCGAGCACGGGGCGGATCGACCGCTCGATCTCCTCCGCGCACCGCCGGAAGTCGGCCGGCGAGCCGCCGATCGGGTCGCGCAGGTCGTCCACGTCGGGGGCGGCGGGTTGCAGCCGCCCCCGGGCGCGCACGGCGGCCGACACCGCCGCCCGCAACGGCGTGCCCGCCTCCGCCTCGTCCGCCCGGGCCTCGGTGGCCAGCCGGGCGAACTGCCGGAGCGTGAACGTCCGCGCCAGCGTGGCCGGGGCCATCGCGGTGCAGGCCGAGCGCTGGCGGCGGGTCGCGGTCAGCACCAGCGCCGCTCCGGTCAGGTGCTCGGGGCGCAGCCGCCGGGTGCGGAAGGCCGCCGGGTCCGCGCCGGTCCGGGCAGCCACCTCGACCGCGTACGGGTGCATGGCGGCGCCGTCGATCGCGTCGGTGCCCGCGCTGGCGACCGCCAGCGGCAGACCGGCCAGCATCCGGCGGGCGATGAACTCCGCCATCGGTGACCGGCACATGTTCGCGTAGAGCGCGTCGACGCCCCGCAGCAGGCCCCGCCCGGCGAGCGCGGCGCTGCCGGCGAAGGAGAGCCAGCTCGCGGTACGGGCCCGGGG
>NZ_JAGPXV010000183.1:0-9358 GCF_018070405.1 Micromonospora sp. D75 | reverse complement strand
AACGCGATAGCCGTGCAGAACTGGTTCAGCAACGACGCGTTCAGCGTCGGCACGGAGACCGCCACGCCCCGCCCGGACCGCAAATACGCGTACCCGTGGACGAACCAGTGGCGGGAGCAGCGCTGCAACCCGGAGGTGTTCACCTCGCCGCGCGCCAACGACATCGACGCGGCCCGGGCCAACCTGTTCGCGATGCACAACCGGATGCACGACTGGACGTACCACCTCGGGTTCACCGAGGAGACCTGGAACATGCAGCAGGACAACCTCGGCCGCGGCGGTCTCGGTAACGACCCCGAGCAGGGCAACGCCCAGGCCGGTGGCGTCAGCGGCGGCCCGCCGACGTTCCCGGCCCGCAACAACGCCAACCAGATCACCCCGCCGGACGGCGTCGCGCCGACCACCAACATGTACCTGTGGCAGCCCACCGCCGGCTCGTTCTACGCGCCCTGCGTCGACGGCGACTTCGACATGTCGGTGATCGCCCACGAGTACGGTCACGCGGTCACCAACCGCATGATCGCCGGCCCGAGCGCCGGGGTCAGCACGCCGCAGGGCATGAGCGAGAGCTGGTCCGACCAGCTCGCGATGGAGTACCTCTTCGAGCACGGGTACGCCGCGCCCGGCCGGCGCGGTTTCACCATCGGCGAGTACACCACGCAGGACCCGAATGCGGGCATCCGCAACTACAACATGAGCGACAGCCCGCTGAACTACAGCTCGCTGGACTACGACTTCGTCGGCCTGCAGGTGCACGCCTCCGGCGAGGTGTGGAGCGCCACCAACACCGACATCCGCGCGGCCATGATGCGCCGCTGGGGCAGCGGCACCCCGGCGATCCAGAAGGCGTGCGCGACCGGCGCTCGCGACGTGACCGCCTGCCCCGGCAACCGGCGCTGGATCCAGCTGGTCTTCGACTCGTTCCTGCTGATGGCGGTCAGCCAGGTCAGCATGGTCGACGCCCGGGACGCGATGCTCGCCGCCGACCGGATCCGTTTCGGCGGGGCCAACCAGGACCTGCTCTGGAACGCGTTCGCCAAGCGCGGCCTGGGGGAGGGCGCGGTCAGCGTCGGCCACACCGACCCCGACCCCACGCCGGGCTTCACCTCCCCGTACGCCCGGGAGGGCTCGCTGCGGCTCCTGCCGGTGGGCGAGCGCGGGCCGGTGGCCGGTGCGCAGCTGTTCGTCGGGCGCTACCAGGCGCGGGCCGTGCCGGTCGCGGACACCGACGCGGCGACCCCGCTGACCGACCGGGTGGACCTGGTGCCCGGCACGTACGAGTTCGTGGTGCGGGCCCCCGGCTACGGGCACACCCGGATCGGCCCGGTGACGATCAAGGCGGGCCAGAACCGGACGCTGCCGGTGAAGCTGCGACCCAACCTGGCCTCGGCGACCACCGGCGCGACAGTGGCCGGTGACGGGATCAACCTGCCGCAGATCGTCGACGACGACGAGGCCACCAACTGGGCCTCGCTCGGCGCGCCGGTCGCCGGCCGGCAGGTCACCGTCGACCTGGCCGGCGGCGTCCAGCAGGTACGCCGGGTGCAGGTCAGCGCGATGCTGCGCCCGCCCGTCACCGGTGACGCGGACACCGGCACCCAGAGCCGGTACTCCGCGCTGCGGCAGTTCCGGGTCCTGGCGTGCACCGCGCAGGGGCCGGTGACGTGCGCCGACGCGGCGGACTTCCGGCCGGTCTACACCAGCAAGCCGGACGCCTTCCCGTCGGTGGCGCCGCGTCCCCGGGCGCCGGAGCTGATCATGCGATCGTTCGACATCCCGCGCACCACTGCCACGCACCTGCGCGTCGAGGTGCTGACCAACCAGTGCACCGGCGCGCCGGACTACGCCGGTGAGCAGGACGACGACCCGCGGGCGGCGACCGACTGCGCCACCGCCAGCCCGCAGGCGCAGAACGTGCGGATCGCCGAGTTCCAGGCGTTCTCGCACTAGCTCCACGCGGGATTCGGGGCGCCGTCGCCGGATCGGGGCTGTACCGGGGGCAGGATCCCGGACAGACTGAGCGTCGACCGGTCATCAACGCCGGTCGATGCGCTGTCGTCCCGTTCAAGGAGGATCCCTTGACCCCGTTCCGCGCCGCCGTCACCCGCGTACGCCGCGCCCTCGCCGCGTCCGCCCTGGTCGCCGCCGTGGCCGCCGCCGCGCTCGTCGCCCCCGCCACGGTCTCCACCCGGCTCGCCGAACCGGCCGCTGCCGCCGTCTACGGCTCCTGCACCCAGTCCCGCTGCGCCGACGCGCGCACCGCGCGGTCCGGCTGGTCCGCGAAGAGCTTCCCGACCAGCCGCGGCTGGTACTCGTGGAGCGGCGGCCAGTGCAACTTCGCCGGCGGCCGGTTCTACAACTACGAGGGACAGCTGCCCTCCGGCGCCACCTACTACGAGTACGACGTCTACCCGCGCGCCTGCAACGCCTCCCGGGACGCGTACCGGATCGTGGTCAACAAGAGCACCGGGGCGACCTGGTTCTCACCCGACCACTACGCCAACTTCTACCGGCTCTGAGCAACCTCGACGCCGGCCGGGCTCCCGACGCCCGGCCGGCGCCGTCGGGAAAGGACGGATCATGGGTACGCGGTTGCCGGCCTGGCTCGGGTACGACTTTGCGCCGTCCGAGCCGGACGGTGTGCCGGTCTCCGGCGTGGCCGGCCGCACCCGGGCCGGGCTGCACGAGGCGCTGGCCGGTGCGCTGGACCTGCCCGACTGGTACGGCCGTAACTGGGACGCCCTGGCCGACGCGCTCGCCGACCGCCTCGACGCCGGTCCGCTGACAGTGGTCGTGTCCGACGCGGCGTACCTGCTCGCCGACGAGCCGCCCGCGCAGCGCGGCACGCTGCCCGACGTGCTCGGCGCGGTCGCCGCCGGTGGCCACGCGACGCTGCGGGTGGTGCTGCCCGACCACCCGGACCGGCTGCCCGCCCTGCGCGACCGCGTCGCCGCCGTGCTCGGCGGACGGCTCGCCGGCCCACCCGCCACCGGCTGACCCCACCACCCGCACCCGTCACCCTCACCCGGCCTGCCGACCGGGGCGGTGATCAAGGAGTTTGTGTCCGAATCAGGCCGCCGGGGCGACCCAAACTCCTTGATCAACGCCGCGAGGGCGGGTGGTGATCATGAAGTTGGCGGGGGTGGGGAGCGCTCTCCCGGCGGTCAACTTCATGATCGACGGGGCGGGGTGGGGGTCAGGTGGGGCGGTCGAGGATGGCGCTGAAGCGCTCCTCGGCCAGGTCCAGCTGGGCGAGGATGTGCTCCTTGACCGGTGGCGACAACGGTGTGTCCGGGCGGGCGACCAGGTCGCGGAAGACCGGCACCAGCGGGCGGTACTTCGCGGCGGCGCGGGCCACCTTCGGCCCGACCGTGTGGATCACGCCCACACCGTTGTCGGTGAAGTCGGACACCTTGATCACCCGGGCCCAGGGCTCCCGTTCCAGGCTGGCCGCCACGTGCTCCCGGTACTGCTCGTCGCGGTCCCGCCCCGGGTCGTACTCGGGGTTGGTGACCGCCGCGACCAGCCGGGCGACCCGCGCCCCGAACCGGCCGGACAGCGCGGCGAGCGCCGCCGAGGTCACGTCGGGCCCGGTGGCCGAAGGGTCGAGCCCGGCCAGCTCGGCGGGGTGGTCCTCGACCGCGTCGTGCAGCAGCCCCGCGACGATCACGTCCACGTCCCGCACCTGGTAGTGGTGCATCAGCCGGATCGACACCCGCAGCAGGTGGTTGAGGTACGGCTCGCGTACCCGCCGGTCGTCGCGGTGCAGGTCGGCGGCCAGGTCGAGCGCCTCGGTCAGCCGGTCGCGGTCGGCCTCGTCGAACGCCTCGATCTCCAGCCGGAACCGGGCCAGCAGGCCGGGCTCACCGTGGATCTCGGTGATCGCGTGCATCGGCATGGTGGCGAGGTACGCGGGGAACTCCATGCGTCCCTTATAGCCGATCTTCGCTAGATCCGGGGTCCGACACCGCGGCCGAGCAGTTCACCAGCGGCGCCACCTCGGCAGGTCGCGGCGGGACATCTGTCGCCAGAACCGGCGCATCCGTGCACGCCGCACGTTCTGCCAGGAGGCGCGGGCGGAGATCGCGTACCACAGGGAGGTCAGGTCGGCCTGCCGGGCGCAGAAGTTCTGGTCCATCCGGTGCGGCAGCGGCTCACCCTTGGGCGGCAACGGGCACAGCCGGAAGGCGCAGTCGTCCAGGCAGGTGGCGCCGGGTACGCAGGCATCGCCCCGGCGGGTGCTGCGTTCGGGCTCCAGCGGTTCCCGGTCGTCGGTGAGGCAGGGCGGGAGATCACACCGGTCGGCCCGGTGCAGGCGTTCCTCACGCTGCTTCACCGATCCGCCCCGGTCGGCGAGGTTCAGCAGCAGCATGACGTCGGCGAGCAGCCGTTCGGCGGTTGGTTCGAGCACGCTCCAACCCGTGGAGTCGGGAATCCACAGCCGTTGGCTGCGCCGTACCTCGGGCGACGGGCTGCACGACCCGACCCGGCCGGCCGTCTCGCCCTCCTCGATCCAGCAGAACCGTTCCGGCTGCCGGGTGACCAGTGCCGACATGCAGAGCCGCGCCGCGGCCAGCAGGAAAGGATGGGCCGGGCACGGCTCGCGGTCGGTGACCGCGCTTCCCGCCGTACGCAACCAGTGCTGCACCAGGCCGATGGGATTGGCGCCGGCCCCCCGTTTCGGCAGCGGCTCGCTCGGGTTCATCGGCAGCGACAGCAGGGTCAGCGCCTGGATCAGCACCAGGTGGCTGTACCAGAAGCGGGAATGGGCCAGGGCGAACTCGGCCTTCTCGACCAGGAAGCTGCGATCGGCCTCCTGCCGGCCGATCGGCAGGTGACGGATGTTCGCCGCGATGCGGAAACCCTGCGCCAGCGCGATCTCCAAGGAGACTCCGAGTCCACGGTCGTCGCCGGGGCCGTGCTTCGCCGCCAGTGCGTCGAGCCAGGCATCGAGTTGACGCTCGGTCCGCAGCCGGGTCTCCGGGCTGCCCTCGGTGTCGCGGGTGACCGAGAGGAGCAGCAACGGCGCGCTCCACGTCCGCAGCCGCTGGGGCCAGAGCGCCGAAGCGGAGGCATTCCGGTCGGGCAGGTGCGGGAGCACGCCGCCCTCGGGTCGCAGCGCGTCCGCGGCGTCCGCGCCACCGAGTCCGATCTCGCGGGCGGCGGCCAACTGGACCCGGTAGGAGGCCTCCCCGGCGGCGAGACGGAAGAGACTGGCGTAACTCGACGGTAGTCCGGGCGGTGGCTGCGGCACCTGGTGCCGGCGACGGCGTTCGGCGAGGTACCGGGCGGCGTCGCCCCACCGGCGGACGAGCCCGAGTTTCGCCTCGTCCAGCGGGCGGTCGCCGACGTCGCCCTCCTGGAACTGGGACCAGCTCGCCTCGATCCTCGCGGCGATCCGCTCCTGCTGCGGACAGTTTGTGCCGGCGTCGATCTCGAACGCGGTCGCGTACATCTCCAGCCGCCAGCAGGGGTTACGCCCCTTCTCGGCGTGGTGCAGCAGCCGTTCGACCAGATCGGCGTCGGCTTCGCCGTGGCCCGCCCCCCGGGACAGGAGGACCAGCGCGATCAGCGCCTCCCGGCTGGGTTCGTCTGCGACGAGGATCGGCAGCAGGGCGTCCCGCACCTGCGTGTCGGCCAGGAACCGTGCCCCGAGATAGGCCTGGACGACACCGTGCTGGAAGCGCATGCCGTCGGGATGCAGGGTGACGAGGGAGAACTCACCGGCGGTGGTGACGGCCGTGACGAGGTCGGCGCGGCTTCGCACGTCGAGCCCGCCCTCGACCTGGTCTCCCAGGTGGTTCGTGACGGCTTCGAGCGCTTCTCTGAAGTCCTTCCCGCCGTCGCCGGCGTCCGTCAACTGGTCGTAGGTTACGTTCAGCGACTTGCGCAGCAGGCCCGCGCACGCGAAGGCGGACACCACGGCCAGGGCGTGCCGGCGCTCATCCGAGCCGTGCGCGAAGTCCTCGCAGATGTATCCGTCCTGGAGCGCCTGCAGCCATGCGTCGAGCAGGCGGCGGCGGATGTCTGCCCGGTCCACCGGACGGACCGATCCGCCGGTCTCCCGGTGGCTACCGAGCCCCTCCGGCAGCCGCCCGAGCCGGTTGAGGTCCCGGATGACCTTCAGATAGACGGGTGACTCGGTCACGTCGGCGTCGTTGATCAGATGCGCGACGGTCATCCGGGCCGGCCTCGGCGCCTGGTCGTCGCTGTCCAGGCCGAAGGTGAGCGCGTGGGTCTCGCTGAGCGGCTCGAGCCCGATCACCACCGCCGGCATGCTGCGCAGCGGGTCGTAGGGGCGGGTGGCGGTGACCAACGGAAGCCGGTTCTGCGCGGCCCGGGTGAACGCCTGGCGGAGCACACTGTCGTGCTGGCCCTCCTGACCCTCCTGGCCCTTCCCGTACTGCCCGCCGAGTTCTTCCAAGCCGTCGGCCAGCACCGCGATCTTGTTGCTCCACCGCAGTTGGCGCCACAACCGGTCGGCCTGTCCACCGTTCCACAGGTACGGGTCGACGTACTGCGTGAACTGCTCGCGCGCCGCCTTCTCGAAGTCGAGGGAGTCGACGTCCTTCACCTCGCGCAGCGAGAGGGCGACAGGTACGACGCCGCGCCGCGCCAGCTCGTGGGTCAGCCGCAACATCACCGCGGTCTTGCCGGCGCCGACGCCGCCGACGAGGATCATCGGGCACCGGACGTCCGGGTCCCGGATCCGTTCGATCAGTACTTCGCACAGCTCGTCGCGGCCGACGATGTCGGCGAGCGTGTCGTTCGAGGTGCCCACCAGGTCCTCGGCGTGCTCCTTGGCGATCCGCTGGTACCGCCGATAGACCCGGACGAAGGTGAGCAGGTAGAAGCCGACGAAGGCGATCGCGACCGCGAGGACCGTGCCGAGGAAGCCGCTGATCTTCTTGCACTGCCCCTGGTTCGCGGCGCCGTCGCAGAACTGGTCCTGGACCCAGGCCAGCGGCGGGAGCTGCTCCACGCGCCAGTGCCCCACCGTCACGTTCCACAACGGCAGTACGAACTGGGTGAGCACCCAGACACCCACCACCACCGCCGCGCCGACCGCCAGCACCAGCCACCACCAGGGACGGTGCCACCATCGGGCCGGAGCCGCGGGACGGGTCGCCGCTCTCCGGCGCTGTCGTTGCGACCGCTCCCCGTACCAGGTGGTGGCCCGGCGGGACGCCATCGCGGCCCAGACACGGGGCGTCCAGAGCCAGCCGCGCCACAACGGACCCCGCATGCCGGCACCCCCCGGGCTCGCGTGCCGCCCGTACGGCGGAGGCGAGCGACGCTCACTTGGTCTCCGGGCCGAGGCTAACCCCTGCCTGAGCTGGGAGGAGGGGGTTTGCGTCAGCCGCCGGGGGTGAGGCGCTTGACCAGGCGTACGTAGGTGCCCTCCGGCGTGCCGACGATGGTGGCCTCGTCCATCACCCGCGCCATGATCAGCCGCCCGCGTCCCCGGTCGCCGCTCTCGTCGCCGTCGGCTGGCCGCCAGCCGCCCTGGTCGCGTACCTCGATCTCCAGCCGGTCGCCGCGCAGCTCGGCCCGCAGCGTGGTGATCCCCTCCGGTGCGAAGCGGTACCCGTGCTCGATGGCGTTGGCGCACGCCTCGCCGGTGGCGATCAGGACGGTTTCGACGTCCCACTCGCTGACGCCCCGGGCGTGCAGCCAGCCGCGTAGCCGCTCCCGGGTGGCGGCGAGCCGGCCCGGGTCGGCCGGCAGCTCGATGGTGAGGACCGGGCCGACGTCCGCGGATGTCCCACCCGTCACGTCCGGCCCTCCGTCCCGTGCCCGTCCCCGGACCTGGGCGCCCACTCGCGCTGTCACCGCCCGATTCTCACCCTGTTGTCCCCGGTGACCGCCGATTCATTCCCCCGGCGGCGCTGTCCGTCAAACGTGATCATTGCGCATCGGGGGCGGCGTGTCAGCCGGCGGCCCGGCAGGGCGGCAACGGCGGCGGGCCGGCGCCCCCCGGAGGGGACGCCGGCGCGGGATGAGCGGACGGTCACGCCGGCGGCGTCGAGGCGGTACGCGTGCGGGCTCAGGCGCAGGTCAGAGCGGCAGCCGCCCGGCGCCGGCGAAGGCGTCGACGACGAGCGGGACCAGCGGGGCCGGCATTGGCCGGGCGGCGCGCAGCGTCGGCGTCCATCCGGCGTCGCCGCCGAGGTCCGGGTCGTGGACGGCGTTGTACGCGGCGAGCAGGCTCACCGGCCGGGGCAGGCGGTCGCCCTGGCGCACCCAGCTGCCGCGCTCGGTGAGCGCGGTGCCGCCCCAGTCGTACAGCAGGTCTGCGGGGCCGGCGTCGCCGGTGAGCGTGAAGAAGTTGTTCTCCGCGTACAGCGCGGACTGCACGCCGACGCCGAGGGCGTACTCGAAGCCGGGCCCGCCGAGCCGGTAGTGGTTCTCGTGCACGTCGACCTGGCCGAACCGTACCCGGGGCAGCCGTTGCAGCGTGCCGTCGAACAGGTTGTGCCGCACGGTGACGGCGAGCCGGCCCACGTCCGGCCCGACGGTGTTGGACGAGCCGATCAGCATCACCTTGTCCCGGCCGGTGAACCGGTTCCAGGAGACGGTGACCAGGCTGGCGGTGTGCGTGACGTCCAGCGAGCCGTCGTGCACCTGCCAGGGCCGGCCGAAGTAGACGGGCTGCGTGCTGTCCGGGTTGTCGCCGTCGGTGAACGTGTTGTGGTCGATCCAGACGTGCTCGCTGCGCCGCACCGAGATCTGGTCGTACTGGGAGTTCCAGTTGCCGGTGTCGCCGTCGGTGGGGGACCAGGCGGGGAAGCAGTCCCGGGCGTCGACGAATTCGATGTTGCGCACGATCACGTTGTCGACCCGGTCGATCATCAGCGTCAGGCCGGTGAGCCGGGCGCCGCGCAGGCCGATGATCGTGGTGTTGGAGCCGACGTTGATCTGGGTCTGCCGGGTCTGGGCGGCCACCGACCGCACCCGGGCGGCCTCCAGCGGCCCGCTCGGGTTCGTCCGCCCCCAGGTCGCCGGGTCGTACGCGGCCAGGTAGGCGGGCAGCGAGTACTCCGGGTCGGCCAGGTCGGCGCAGTCCAGCGGCGTGCCGTCCGGGCCTTCGAAACCGTCGACGGTTCCGGCCACGTACACAATCTTGGAGGTGGCGTCGGTGGCGTTCGTGGCGTTGTCGCCGCCGAGCGCGGCGACCAGTTCGGCCCGGGTACGCACGACGTGCACCCGCTCCGGCGTGGCGGCCGACCCGCCGGTGGTGCCGGTGCCGGCGGCGGCCCAGCCGTCGTTCGCGGCGAGGGCCTGGCGGCCGATCAGCTCGGCGGCCCGGGACGGCCCGCCGGGTGCGGCCGGCGCGGGCGCGGCGGTGGTGAGGACG
>NZ_JAGPXV010000182.1:0-9363 GCF_018070405.1 Micromonospora sp. D75 | reverse complement strand
GGCCCGCGCACCGCCGGCCCGCGCTGGTGGAGCTGCCCGCGTTGCTCGACCGGTTCCGCGCCGCCGGGCTGCGGGTCGCCTGCGGCGGCGCCGGCGCGCCGCCGCCGCTGCCCCCCGGCCTGGAGCTGACCGTCTACCGGGTGGTGCAGGAGAGCCTGACCAACACGCTCAAGCACGCGGGCGTCGGCGCGTCGGTGGAGCTGACGCTGGACTGGAGCGCCGACGCCGTCGTGATCCGCGCCGTGGACGACGGGCGCGGCCGTCCGGTCGACGGCCCGGCGCCGTCCGGCGGGCACGGCCTGGTCGGCATGCGGGAACGGGTCGGGGTGTACGACGGCAGCCTCGCCGCCGGACCCACACTTGCCGGTGGCTGGCGGGTGCGGGCGCGGCTGCCGCTGTCCCCGGCGGCCGGCACCGGGGAAGGGAGCGCGGCGGCGTGACGGTACGGGTGATGATCGTCGACGACCAGGCGCTGGTACGCGCCGGGTTCCGGATGGTGCTCGACTCCCAGCCCGACCTGGCGGTGGTCGCCGAGGCCATCGACGGCGCGGACGCGCTGCGGGTGCTGGACCGGGTCGCCGTCGACGTGGTGGTGATGGACCTGCGCATGCCGACCATGGACGGGGTGGAGGCGACCCGGCGGATCTGTGCCCGGCGCGACGACGGGCGCCCCCGCGTGCTGGCGCTGACCACGTTCGACACGGAGGCCGACGCGTTCGCCGCGCTGCGCGCCGGGGCGAGCGGGTTCCTGCTCAAGAACGTGCCGCCGGAGGAGCTCATGGCCGCGATCCGGGTGGTCGCCCAGGGCGACTCGGTGGTGGCCCCGTCGATCACCCGGCGGCTGCTCGACCGGTTCGCCGGGCAGCTCGGCCCCGCGCCGGCCGCCGATCCCCGGCTGGCCCAGCTCACCGAGCGGGAACGGGAGGTGCTGCTGCTGGTGGCGCAGGGGCTCTCCAACGCCGAGATCGCCGCCCGGGTGCACGTCGCGGAGGCGACGGTGAAGACCCACGTCGGCCGCATCCTGGCCAAGCTCCAGCTGCGCGACCGGGTCCAGGCGGTCGTCCTGGCGTACGAGAGCGGCCTGATCACGCCCGGCGGCTGACCCGGCGTACGCCTCAGGTCGTACGGGTTTCCCCGGTGGGGGACGACCTCCGTCGCATCGAGGTCGAGCGCGCAGGTGGAGATCAACCAGGTGGTGCCGCCCCTAGCGTCGGAACTGTCAGAAAGACCGTGTCCGACAGGAGCACCTCAGTGTCCGCACCACCGACCACCGGCGTCACCCTCGCCGCCCGCGCGCTGCGCATGGAGTACGGCGCCGGGCAGTCCCGCGTCGTCGCGCTCGACGGCGTCGACCTCGACCTGGCCGCCGCCCGGTTCACCGCCGTCATGGGCCCGTCCGGCTCCGGCAAGTCCACCCTGCTGCACTGCCTCGCCGGCCTCGACCGGCCGACCGCCGGGGCGGTGCACATCGGTGACGCCGACCTGACGCGCCTGGACGACCGGCGGCTCACCCGGCTGCGCCGGGACCGGATCGGCTTCGTCTTCCAGAAGTTTAACCTGCTGCCCACGCTCACCGCGCAGGAGAACATTGTCCTGCCGCTGGCGATCGCCGGCCGTCGCCCGGACCCGGCGTGGCTGGGGCAGGTGGTGGCGGCGGTGGGCCTGACCGACCGCCTCGGGCACCGCCCGGCGGAGCTGTCCGGCGGGCAGCAGCAGCGCGTCGCGGTGGCCCGCGCGCTGATCACCCGACCCTGGGTGATCTTCGCCGACGAGCCGACCGGCAACCTCGACTCGCGTTCCGGCGCCGAGGTGCTGCGGCTGCTGCGCGAGGCGGTGGACATGCTCGGTCAGACCGTCGTCATGGTCACCCACGACCCGGCCGCCGCCGCGTACGCCGACCGGGTGGTCTTCCTGGCCGACGGCCGGCTGGTCGACGAGCTGCACGCGCCCACGGTCGGCGCGGTCCGGGACGCGCTCAGCCGGCTCGATCCGGCCGTCGCGCCGGCAGGGCGGTGACCGGGATGCTGCGCCTGACCCTGCGCCAGGTCCGCGCCGACGGCCTGCGCCTGCTGCTGTCCTCACTGGCGATCGTGCTCGGCGTCGCGTTCGTCGCCGGCACGCTGATGTTCACCGACGGCATGCGCGCCGGGGCGTACGAGCGGGCCGGTTAGTTCGACAGACACACCGACCTGGCCGCGTACGCGGAGAGCGACCCGCTGCCCCCGGCGCTGGTGGACCGGGTACGCGCCCTCGACGGGGTGGCCGCCGCCGCGGGCGAGCTGACCGGCTCCGCCGGGGTGGTGGGCGCCGACGGCCGACCCGTGCTCGGCTACGCGGTGCTCGCCGCCGTCCCCACCGAGGCGGCCCTGCAGTCCTACGACGTGGTGGCCGGGCGGCTGCCGCAGCGCCCCGGCGAGGTGGTGCTCGACGACGAGACCGTCGCCGAGGAGCGCTTCACCGTCGGCGGCCCGGTGTCGATCGGCGGACGCGACGTCGCGGCCCGGCCGTACACGCTTGTCGGCACCGTCGACGTGGACGGCAGCTCCCGCGACGTCGGTGGCCCGTACATCGGGCTGACCGGCCCGGACGCGCTGGCCGTCAGCGGTGAGAAGGGCTACGGCCGGATCATGGTGGCGGCCCGTCCCGGGGTGGACACGGCGGCGCTGGCCGACCGGATCCGCGCCGTGGTGGGACCGGACGTGACGGTCCGGGACCGCGACGCCATCCTCGACGCGGCGGTCGACGACGCGGTACGCGACCTGCGGCAGTTCGGCATGCTGCTGGGCACGTTCGCCGCGGTCGCGGTGGTGGTGGCCGGCTTCGTGATCGCCAACACCTTCGCCATCGTGCTCGCCCAGCGCTCCCGGCGTACCGCGCTGCTGCGGCTGGTCGGCGCCACCCGGGGGCAGATCTACCGGGCCACGCTGTCCGAGGCGGCGGTGACCGGCCTGCTCGCCTCCGTCGTGGGGGTGCTGGCCGGCGCGGCGGTGGCCGGCGGCCTCGGCGTGCTGCTCGCCGGCACCGGCGCGCCGCTGGGCGGCGGGCTCACCCTGACCCCGCGTACGCTGCTGCTCTCGCTGGGGCTGGGAACGCTGCTCACCGTGGCGTCGGCCGCGCTGCCGGCCTGGCAGGGCACCCGGGTCGCCCCGGTGGCCGCGCTCACCGACGCGGCGGTCAACCCGGTCCGTCCGGCCGGGCGGATCCGGCTGGCGGTCGGCGCGCTGGCGCTCGCCGCCGGTGTGGCGGCGCTGGCCGGCGCCGGCGCCACCGGCCAGGTGGTGCTGGTCGCGGCCGGCGGGTTGCTGGCCTTCGGCGGCATCGTGGCGTTCGGCCCGGTGCTGGTGCCGGCGCTGGTACGGGTGCTCGGCGGGCCGTTCCGCGCGGCGTTCGGCGCCACCGGCGGGCTGGCCGTGTCGAACGCGGTGCGCAACCCGCGCCGGGTCGCCGCCACCGCGACGGCCATGGTGATCGGCATCGGGCTGGTCTCCGCCTTCGTGGTCGGCGCGGCGAGCGTCAAGTCCGGCATCGAACGCGCGGTGGACGCCCGGATCGGCGTGGACTTCCTGGTCACCGGCATCGGCGGGGACCTGCCGGCCACCGTTGCCGGCGAACTGGCCGCCCGCCCGGAGCTGGGTGTGGTGCACGAGCAGCGCAGCCGGGTGGTCGGCGACGTGCAGCTGCGCGCCGCGCACCCGGCGCTGGTCCGGCGCACGCTGTCCGCCGTCGACGCCGGTGACCCGGCCGGCCTGGGGCCGGGTTCGGTGCTGGTGCACCGCGAGCTGGCCGCGACCAGGGGCTGGACGGCCGGTTCCACGATCACGCTCGCCGGGCGGCCGTTCCGGGTCGCCGCGGTGGTGGCCGACGAGGAGCCAATCCTGGCCGGGAGCCCGGTGCCCGCCGGTCACCTGGTGGACGTGCTGGACGCCGACTTCACCGCCATGTTCCCGACCGTGCGCGGCCACCTGGCCGAGGTGGATCCGGCCGCCGGGGTGAGCGTCGACGAGGCCCGGACCGCCGTCGAGTCGGTGCTGGCGCGCTACCCGACGGTGAACGTGATGGACCAGGCCGCGTACAAGAAGATGCTCACCGGCACCGTCGACCTGGTGCTGGGGTTCGTCACCGCGCTGCTCGGCCTCGCCGTGGTGATCTCGCTCGTGGGGGTTGCCAACACGCTCAGCCTGTCCGTGGTGGAACGCACCCGGGAGACGGCGGTGCTGCGCGCGGTCGGACTGAGCCGGGCCGGGATGCGGGGTGTGCTGGCGGTCGAGGCGGTGCTCACCGCGCTCGTCGGCACGCTGCTCGGCATCGCGCTCGGCACCGGGGCGGCCGCCGGGGCGATGGCAGTGGTGGCCCGCATCGGCGGGGACTTCACGCTCGTCCTGCCCTGGGCGCGGATCGGGCTGATCGTCGCGGTGGCGGTGGTGGCCGCGCTGCTCGCCTCGGTCCTGCCGGCCCGCCGGGCGCTGTCCCGGCCGGTGGTGGCGTCGCTCGGCGCGGACTGAGCACCACCGCCCGGACACGACGAGGAGCCGGCTCCGCCGCGGGCGGGGCCGGCTCGTCGTGGGTCAGGGTGGGGTGGCCGGCTGCCCGCCGGTGTCACCGCCGCCGGTGCCGGGGTCGGCGGTGGTCGGTTCGGGTGCCGGCGTAGTGGTGGGCGCCGTCGTCGCCGGCGTGCTGGGCGGCGTGGTGGTCGGCGCGCCGGTGGGCGCCGGCTCCTCGCTGACGCTCGGCTGCGCCGACGGGACCGTCGAGGCGCTCGGCGTCACCGACGGCGTGGCCGACGGCCGGCCGCCCGGGCCGACCGGCCGGTAGGTGTAGTCGTCGCCGGCCGTCGGCTCGTCGACGACCGGCTCCGCGGCCGGGTCGCTCGGCGCCACCGCGGGCGCCGACTTGTCGATCTTCGTGGCCGGTTCGGCGGTGTCGTTCGCGGCGGCCACCAGCGCGCCCAGCGCGCCCATCGCCACCAGCACCGCGCCCAGCGCCCCGACGAGCGTGCCGCGCCGGCCCCGCCGCCGCGACGTCGCCACCGCGGCGCCCGGCCGGACCGCCGGCTGGTCGTCGCGGGACCGCGCCGGGCCCGCCGCGCCGCGCAGCGCCATCGTCGCGGTCGGTGAGTCGGTACGGGCGGCCCGCGCCGCGTCGGCCATCGCCGCGGCGCTCGGGTAGCGGTCGGCCGGGTCCTTGGCCAGCGCCCGGGACACCAGCTCGCGCACCGACGCCGGGATCTCCGCCGGCAGCTCCGGCGGCTCGTCGTCGAGATGGCGTACGGCCACCTGCAGCGGGTTGTCACCGGTGAACGGCGGGCTGCCGGTGAGGCAGCAGTACGCGACCGCGCCGAGCGCGTACACGTCGGTGGCGCCCGAGACCGGCCGGCCGGCGGCCTGCTCCGGCGCCATGTAGAGGGCGGTGCCGGGCACCGCGTTGGTGCTGGTGATGCTCGTGACGTTGGTCGAGCGGGCCACCCCGAAGTCGACGAGCACCACGGTGCCGTCGTCCTGCACCAGCAGGTTGCTCGGCTTCACGTCGCGGTGCACGATGCCGCGCCCGTGCGCCGCGTGCAGCGCCTGCGCCACCTGGGCCACGATCGACATGGTCTCGGCGACCTCAAGGCACCCCGCGTCCTCGATCCGCCGCGACAGCGGCTCACCGGCGACGAACTCCATCACCAGGTAGTCGGCCCGGCCGCCGCTGGGCAGCTCGTCCTCGCCGCAGTCGAAGACCTGGACCACGCCGGGGTGGCGCAGCGAGGCCATGATCCGCGCCTCGGAACGGAAACGGGCGATGAAGTCGGGGTCGGACACCAGGGCGGGAAGGAGCACCTTCACCGCGACCGGACGACCGAGGACCAGGTCGGTGGCACGCCAGACGTCGCCCATGCCGCCGGTGGCGACACGGTCTTCCAGGCGGTACCGACCGCTGAGTACGACGTCTGAGGACAGCACCCCCATACCGTACCCACAGCGGGCGCGAAGTATTTCCCGCGATCTCGGCGCGGGATCGAAAGCCTTCAGCGGGGCGTTCCAGCAGCCGGGACGCTGATCGGCGCACCGTGACCGGACCGGCACGATCGGCCAGAATGTGACAGCACGTCGCTGTCCGCCCGCGGGGCCCGGCACGATCGGTTGCGCCGGGGAGCGTCGATTCCGTACGTTGCGTTACCTCGACACGCCGGTGACGGGCGTAGACATTTCTCTCTCTTCCTCCGGCCCTGACGTCTTGCCGGAGCGCCCCGCGTTCCCAGGCGTCGGCCCGGCTCCCGGCCGCCCCGAGCCGTCGGTACCGTATGTCCGCCGACGCCCGTGCCGCGCGGCAGTGTCCATGGCTCATCGCACTCGTGTGCGAGTGTCAGATCAACTCACCGGGGGGCGGGGTGCGGATGGCGGTGTGGCCACTGGCTCCCCGGCGCCCGGACGCGACCCGGTCCGGACGGCGACCGTGACGGCCGAGCTGAACGAGGCGGTCGCCGCGGCGCAGGCCGGCGACGAGGAGGCGTTCCGGTTCCTCTACCGCAGCCTGCAGCCCGCCCTGCTGCGCTACCTGACCGCTCTCGTCGGCGCCGACGCCGAGGACGTGGCCTCCGAGGCATGGCTCCAGATCTCCCGCGACCTGCCCTCCTTCACCGGTGGCGAGTTCCGCGCCTGGGCGGTCACGATCGCCCGCAACCGGGCCATGGACCATCTGCGCCGGCAGCGGCGGCGTCCGTCGGTGCCGGTGCCGGTGCAGGCGCTCAACGACCTGGCCGCCGACGCGGACACCGCCGACCGGGCCGGCGAGGCCATCGCCACCGAGAGCGCGCTGGCCCTGATCCGTACGCTGCCACCGGCCGAGGCGGAGGCGGTGATGCTGCGGGCCGTCATCGGCCTCGACGCGGAGACCGCCGGGCGGGTGCTGGGACGGCGGGCCGGAGCCGTGCGCACCGCGGCGCACCGGGGCCTTCGCCGGCTGGCTGCCATGCTGGAGCGCTCGGCGGCGGACACTGCCCCGGACGACTCCCGGGGCGCCCTCGCGCCGCGTCCCCGTACCGACCGCCAGGTGCCGCACGCGCCCGAGGCCGAGCCGGCGGAGGGCTGACGTGAGGAGAGACGGCATGCACCCTCGCCGGTCCGGCGGGCCCGCCGACCGGGCGGAATCCGATCGTCTGCTCGACGCCGCGCGCGCCGGGTCGCCACCGGGGCCGCAGACCGACCCGCTGACCCGGCTGCTGTCGGCCGCGGCCGGCCCGGCCACCGCCGGTGAGATCGCCGGCGAGGACCGGGCGGTCGCCGCCTTCCGGGCCGCCCGCGCCGCGCCCGCGCCGGGGCCCGTGCCCGCGGTCCGGCCGCGCCGGCGCCTGCGGATCGCCGCCGCGCTGTCCGGGCTGGCCGCCACCGCGGTCGCCGGGGTGGCCTTCGCCGCCGTACGCCTGGACCGCCACCCGGACCCGGTGATCCCGCCGGCGCCGGCCACCAGCGGCCCGGGCGTCACCGGCCCCACCGCCACCGGGCCGTCGCGGCCGGCGCCGAGCACACCGGCCGGCGAGGCGTCGGGCGCGGCGTCCCGGCCGGCCCGCGACGTGACGCCGACGCCGACGCCGACGTCGACGTCGAGCGTCCCGGCCGCGCCGCCCGCGCCCCCGGCGGGGAACAACCGGATCGTCGCCCACTGCCGCGCCTACCTGGTCAAGTCGGAGCGGCAGCGGGAGAAGGCGCTGACCAGGCCCGGCTTCGCCGACCTGGTGGCCGCCGCCGGCGGCCCCGAGCACGTGGAGAGCTACTGCCGGAATCTGGTGGGGGAGCCTTCGGGGACCCCGCCAGCCGAAGACGACGACCAGGACGAGGACGACTGAGCGCGGGGGCGCAATCAGATTCCGGACAAAAATTCATCTCTCCGGGCAAGCGGATCACGTCTGCTAGACAGAGGATGGAGTGACGGCGTCCCGCGCCGAACGGGCCGGGCGCGTCGCGACACCGTGGTCGTCCGTCGCCGAGGAGGAGCCGCCCCATGGTGATGTCGCCGGACCTGGACCGCGCCGTCGTCCTGGGCGACGAGCAGGCGGCCCGGGGCCACCTCGCCCGGATCTGCTTCAAGACCGGACCACCCACGCTCGTCGGCGTCGAACTGGAATGGACCGTGCACGACGCCGCGGACCCGGCCCGGCCGGTCGACCGCGAGCGACTACGCAGGGCGCTGGGGCGGCACAGCCCCGTGACGCTCGACCCCACCAGCCCGGCCGACGAGCTCCGGCGCGCGAGCGCTGTGACCGTGGAGCCCGGCGGGCAGGTGGAGATCTCCGCCGCGCCGCGACCGACTGTCGGCGCGCTCGTCCTGGCCACCGAGGCCGACGTCGCCGAGCTACGGGCCCGGTTGGACGCCGCCGGGCTGGTGCTCGGCCGTAGCGGCATCGACCCCTGGCGGCTGCCGCGACCCGTCGTGGAAACCCCCCGCTACCGGGCCATGCGGTGCGCCTTCGACCGGCGCGGCCCGGCGGGGCGGGCGATGATGTACAGCACGGCGGGCCTGCAGGTCTGCCTCGACGCGGGCGAGCCGGAGCACCTCGCGCAGCGGTGGGCCGCCGCGCACGCCGTCGGCCCGCCGCTGCTGGCCGCCTTCGCCACCGCCGACCGGCACGCGGGCCGGGCCACCGGCTGGGCCTCCGCCCGGATGGCCACCTGGCTGGCCATCGACCCGGCCCGGACCCGTCCGGTGTGGTCGCCCGAACGCGCCGACGAGGATCCGGTGGCCGCCTGGACCGGGTACGCGCTCGCCGCGCCGCTGCTCTGCGTACGCGGCGACGGCCCGGACTGGACCGCGCCGCCGGACGTCACGTTCGCCGACTGGCTGGCCGGCGCGCTGCCCCGCCCGCCCACCACCGACGACCTGGAGTACCACGTCAGCACGCTGTTCCCGCCGGTGCGCCCGCGCGGCTACCTGGAGCTGCGCTACCTGGACGCACAGCCCGGGGCGGCGTGGACCGTGCCGCTGACGGTCCTGGCCGCGCTCTTCGCCGACCCGGCGACCACCCGCGACGCGCTGGCGGCGGCCGCGCCGGTCGCCGACCGGTGGCGCGCGGCGGCCCGGTGCGGACTGGCCGAGCGCCCGCTGGCGACCGCCGCGGCGGCGTTGTTCGACCTGGCCCTGACGGCCCTGCCCCGCCTCGATCTGCCGCCCGCCATCCACGAGGAGACCCACCGAGAGATCCGGCGGCGACGTGCCGCCGCGGAGAGGGGACACCGGTGACCACGACCGAGCGACCGGGCACTGACGCCGAACGACTGCGCGACCGGATCGCCGCGGAGCTGGAGCGGACCCGCGCCCGCACCGCGGCGCTCACGGACGCGGTGGACGACGACGACCTGGTCCGGCAGCACTCCACGCTGATGTCGC
>NZ_JAGPXV010000181.1:0-9376 GCF_018070405.1 Micromonospora sp. D75 | reverse complement strand
CATACGTGGTGCAGGACCAGTGGAACGGCGGGTTCGTCGCCACCGTCACCGTCACCGCCGGCAACACGGCGCTGACCGGCTGGCGCGTGACGCTCGCCCTGCCGGGCGGCGCGTCGATCAGCTCGTTGTGGAACGGTGTGCCCAGCGGTACCAGCGGCACCGTCACCGTGGCGAACCAGAGCTACAACGGGCAGGTGGGCGCGGGCCAGACCACCACCTTCGGATTCCAGGGCGCCGGCAACGGCAGCGGCGCCACCGTCACGTGCGCCGGGAGCTGAGACACGACTGACACGGCGGCGACGGCCGCGTCCGGCCCGGCGGGAGGTGAGTGACGTCTCGCCGGGCGCCGGACGGCCGCCGCACCGCCGTCACGGCCGGTGCGAGCCCGCCGCCGGAGTCCTTCGACGACGCGCCCTACGGCAGTTCGTGGAACACACCGGCTGCAACGTCACCCGGCGCACCTGGACCGACATGCTGGCCCAGGAACTCGTGCTGCTCTGATCAGCGCCTGCCACCGACACCGGGTTGCTGACCGGGTGACGTCACATCGACGTGGCGCGGGCGGCGGTGTCGATGAGGTCCGCGACGGCGCCGGGCTGGGAGACCGTCACCGCGTGCGACGCGGCGACCTCGACGGTCGTGGACCCGGCCCGCTCGGCCAGGAAGCGCTGCAGGTCCGGCGGGATCGCCAGGTCCTGGTCGGTGACCAGCGTCCAGGACGGAATGCTCCGCCAAGCGGCCCGGGTCACGCTGTCGGTCAGCGTGTTCGCCGCGGTCGGCCGCTGCGTGGCCGCCATCACCGCGGCGGTGTCCCGGGGAACGTCGGGGGCGAAGAAGTCCGGGTAGGTCTCCTGCTTGACGTACTGGTCCATGTCCGCGCTGCCGTCCTGGGCGGGAATCGGCACCGCCTGGATGTTGTCGGCGAGCATGCTGCCGGGGAACCGTGCGTTCAGGTCGGCCACCGACTCGCCGACGTCCGGGCTGAAGCTGGCGACGTACACCAGGGCCCGGACGTTGGCCGCGCCGTCCGCGGCCTCGGTGATGACCGCGCCGCCGTACGAGTGGGCGGCGAGCACGACCGGCCCGGGCAGGCTGTCCACGAGCGCGCGCAGGTAGGCGGCGTCCCCCCGCACGCTGCGCAGCGGATTCGCGACCGCGATGACCGGGTAGCCGCGGCGCCGGAGATCGGCGATCACCCCGTTCCAGCTGGACCCGTCCACGAATGCCCCGTGAACGAGGACGACGGTGGGCATTCCGGTCGGGTCAGGCGCAGCGTTCATCTGACATTCCTTTCGGGTGATCTGCCACGGAGAGCCAGACAGCACAGGGCGACCGGCCGGCGCCGCCGGTTCGACGTTTGCAAAACAAATATCCGGCACTGACGGAACGCCTGTCAGCGGGATTCGGAAAACGCTGCCGCGAAGACTGCGCGCCCTCCCGCCGCTATGCGAGGACTCGACTTCGCGCAACCGGTTCCCACAATTCTTCGCCTTAGAAGAAGCTGAGAGTGCGGTGCGGCGGACGGCAGTCGCCGGGACCGAACATGCTCTACTACGCCGAGGGCATCCATTCCGACGCCACAATCCAGTTCCCCGGTTTTCGGGGCTGCGCTTTTCTCAATGCGGCGACGGAATATCCGGACGAGAATCATCCGGGCCCATCAGGATGCCATCGCCCACCGCCAATGTTCCTCGTGGCACCAACTGGCCGGGCGGTGACGGGGTGCGTCGGCGGCTGAGCGCGGCGGGAAGCTGCCCGGTCGGCCGGCTACCGGGCGAGCCGGTTCCGTTCGTAGTGGCCTCTGAAGTCGAAGAAGCGCAGCCCGTCCACAGTCGCGTCGGCGGCGATCTGCTCCGCCGTCCAGACATGGTCGGAGTAGTCGTCCATCGCGACGCCGCCCCGACCGAGCAGCGTCAACGTCAGGCGACGGACCTCCACCGTCCCGTCGACCCGGCCCGAGACGTCGACCTGCACCGCCCACCTCGGCCGGTCACCGCGGGCGCGGCTCAGGGCCCGCACCGCCGCCGGCTCCCAGTCCGCGTACAGGTGCTCGTCCTCGTCGGTCAGATCCGGGTACAGGCATCCGTCCACCAGCCACGGATGTCTCTGATCCGGCGACAGCCGGTCGAGCAGGGCGACGACGGCGGCCTGCGCCATGGCCGGGAAGACGAAGACGGTACGCACGCCACGAGCGTCGCACGCCGCAGCCGATCCGACAGCGCCCCGCCACTGCGACCTGCCGGCGTGCAGGCAGGCGTTCAGCCGTTGCTGGGACTGGAGATCCCGCGCCTCGCGAAGGACTCGGCGACCTCGTCGAAGGCCGCGACGGCCAGCTCCGGCCGCGCGGCGGCCTCGGCCAACGGCAGCTCCGCCTGAGGGTCGTAGCCGGACAGACCGGTGACCGCTTCGACGACCGCGCCGAGCCGGTGCACCGCCGCGACGACGGCCCGGGCGTCACCGCCCCGGTACCAGTACGGCACGGTGACACTGACCTCGTCCGCGTAGTAGCTGACCTGGACGCCGGTCGGCTCGTGCGTCAGCTCGTAGTTGTCGGCCCCCTCGAACACGGAGACCTCACCGAGCACCTGCCGCGCCGCCGCCACGATCCCGTTCCACGCCTCGGCGCGCGGACACTCGTCGCTGTCGGCCTCCGCCGCCGCCTCCAGAGCGTCCTCCCAGGACTGGTCGTCGCCTCGGGGTACGAAGATCAGGTCATAGCTCATGACGAAGGACCGTACATCCAGGCGCTTTGATTCTCCGGTGGGCAGCCGCCCACGAACTTCCGGCTGGTGCGATATGGCGCAGCCGAACCGAGCCAACGCTTCTCCGGCAGGCCGCATCGCTGTTCCAGCTTCCATTGACGTCGGTCGACAAGTAACGTGAGGTATCGATCAAATCGCATTGAGTAACGTTCCGGCCGTGCCGCGACCCGGGCCTGCCGGATGAGCGAGGTGGCCCCGACATGGACGCCGACAGGCACAACCCTCGTTGCGCGAAGGCTGAAAAACATCGCTGCGTCTGCAGCGAGTGCGGCGGCTCTCAGCACGGCGTGCAGGGATGGCTCGACCTCGTCAACCAGGACGATGCAGGCCGTCGAGGGCGACGGGAGTTCTTCGAGAACAAGCTGTCCTGGACGCAGGATCGGTCACAGCGCGCGCAGAAGGACCGCGTCAACAGGGAGGTCGCCACCGACCTCGCGCGCGTCGACATCGCAGACTGGCTCGCCACCACCCCACCTCCGCACGCCGGGGGCGAGACCGAGGCTTACCCGTCCCCCGCCGAGCAGGTGACCGCGCTCGCCGAAGAGATGGCGCGCGGAGCATGGCGGGAGATCACACCGGAGCTCGATCGCGCCGCCGCAGATGCCCGGGGCGTCAGGCGCGACCTCACCCACCACGGCTGGTGTGACCTCTTCATCGCCATGGCCCGAGTCGTCGAGGCGACCCGGCGCGGCTTCGACAGCATCCCCGGTCAGGTGAAGCACATGATCCTGCGCTCGCCGTTGCAGGCCGGCCGGCCGAACGTCACCGAAGCCGTCGTCGGCCTGATCGTCGACAAGGCGTGGCGCGGGTTCCAGGTGGCGGCATTCTCCGGCGTACCGTTGCTCGACCTCATCTCCAACGAAGAAGCCTTGCGGGCCCTGCGGATCCTCGCGGTGTTCATCTGCCCCGCGCCGGCACAACACCCCGCGGTACGGCAGCATGCGCTGACACCACTCGGAGAAGACGCCACCAAGATCCTCACCGACCGGACCAGGGCCCGGCTCGCCGAGCTGTTCACCGACCCGCCACCCGACGGCGTTGCCCTGACAGGCGGATGACGGGCCGTACTCCCGGCTGCGGAACGCGACACCTCACTCCGCGCCATGGACGACCGCGCTGTCGCCGACGACACGCTGCCGGGTCAGGCGGCGGGAGAGCTTGCCGTGCCCCGACTTGGGCAGGTCGTCGAGCACCACGATCCGCTTCGGCACCTTGTAGCGCGGCAGGTGGTCGCGGCAGTGGGCGATCAGCGCGGCCGGCGGGTCGGCGGGAGCGGGCTGCCGCAGTGCCACCGCGGCGACCACCGCCTCGCCCCACCGTCCGTCGGGCGCGCCGAACACCGCCACCTCGCGCACGCTCGGGTGTTCGCCGAGCACGTGCTCGACCTCGGTCGGGAACACGTTGTAGCCGCCGGAGATGATCATGTCGTCGCGCCGGTCGACCAGATAGAGGTAGCCGTCCTCGTACCGGCCGAGGTCGCCGGTCAGGAACCAGCCGTCCCGGAGCCGCTCGGCCCAGGCCTCCGGCTGACGCCAGTAGCCGGACGCCAGCCACGGCGTGCAGAGGGCGAGTTGTCCGACCTCGCCGGGCGGCACCTCGCGCAGGTCGTCGTCGACGATGCGCGTCTGCACGCCCCATGGGTGTTCGCGCCCGCACGAGGTCAGCAGATGCGCGGCGCCGGCCATCGCCCGCTCGTGGTCGGCCGTGTCCAGCACCGTCACCGGAGCCGGCACCTCCGTCGAGCCGTACACCGACGCCACGACCGGGCCGAGCCGCTCGTGTGCCCGCCGCACCAGCGACGGTGACGCCGGGGCCGACGAGTACACCACCTGCCGCAACGACGACAGGTCGCCGCCGGCGGCGCCGTCCACGAGGTCCTGGAGCACCGTCGGCCCCAGCAGCATGTGGGTCACGCCGTACCGCTCGATCGCGGCGGCGACCGGACCGGGCTTGGGCGACTCGGCGATCACCACCCGTCCACCGGCGACCAGGGCGGACTCCACCAGCCGCCCGGCGGCGTGGCTCATCGGCGTGGTGACCAGGACGACCTGGTCCGGCCCCGCCTTCGTCACGGCGGCCCAGGCCCCCATCGCCCCGGCCGTGCTGTCGAAGCTGTGCACGACGCCCTTGGGCCGGCCGGACGAGCCGGACGTGAACAGGACCTGGGAGGCAGCGCCCGGCGGCACGTCCACCGGGGCCTCACCGTCGTGATCGCCGGGCGGGCCGGGGTAGGCTGCGTCGAGCACGGCCACCGGCTCCACAGTCTCCTCGATGTAGTGGCGTTCCCCCGCGGAGAGCACCCCCAGCACCGGCACGTACGCAGCCCCCCGCCAGGCCGCCGCCAGCACCGCCTCCAGGTAGCCGTGCGTGTTGACCTGCCGGACGAGGACGCGGTCGCCGGGGCCGACACCGGCCCGGGCCAGCGTGGCGGCACGCCGGGCCACCCGGTCGGCCAGTTCCCGCCAGGTCAGCTCGACGTCCCGGGCCGGATCCGCGACCGCCGGCCGGTCCGGGAACAGCAGCGCGGCGCGCCGCAGGTAATGGGCATACGGATGCAGCACGTTCCCTCCCTCAGCTCCGGTCCAGGCCGAAGACCTTCCAGGCGTTGTCGCGCAGGAACATCCGCTCGACATCGGCCGGAAGATCGAGGGTGGACACCTCGCCGACCGCGCGGTCGTAGCGAAGCGCCGGGTAGTCGGTGCCGAACAGCACCTTGTGTGGTGCACGGCGCTTGAGGAACCGGACGAACCGCTCCGGGTAGCGGGCGGGCGCGTGGGCCGACGTGTCGACGTACACGTTGTCGTGCTTCCACGCGAGCATGCCCATCTCCTCCTCCCACGGCCACCCGATGTGCGCGCCGACGATGGTCAGTTCGGGGAACGTGAGCGCCACCTCGTCGAGGTAGATCGGCCGGCCGGGCTCCGACGGCAGCAGCGGCCCGGTGTGTCCCACCTGGATGGTGACGGAGACGCCGAGCTCGCAGGCCTTGGCGTAGATGGGGTACCACAGCTTGCTGTTCGGCGGGTTGTCGTAGCCGTACGCGTACGGGCACACCTTCACGTTGACGAAGCCGTAGTCGCGTACCCATGTCTGCATCTCCCGCAGCGCGGCCATCGGCCGGCGCGGATCGACGGCCAGGCTGCCGCGGAACCGCGTCGGGTACTTCTCGACGCAGGCGGCGACCTCCTCGTTGCTGATCTTCACATCGTCGGCCTCGCGGATCGCGGACAGCACGGCGATCTCGACGCCCCACCGGTCCATCTCCTCGACCTGCTCGTCGATCGACCAGCCGCCGAAGCCGGATGCGCCGAACAGCGCCATTCCGTGGGTCCGTTTGGGATCGGAGTTCCACCGGTCGGAGATCGGCGGGTGGCAGGGCATCGCCCAGGCGTCCACGATGCCGTACGGGCGTTCGCTCATCTGTGCTCCTCTCGTTGTCACACCGCCGCGCCGAAGCGCAGCGACAGTCCTCCGTCGACGACGAGCAGGGCGCCGGTGACGTACCGGGCCTCCTCGCTCGCCAGGAACAGCGCGGCGTGGGCGACGTCCCACGCGTCACCCATGGCGCCGGTCGGGCAGCGCCGGGCCCGGCGCGCGCGCAGGACCGCCGGGTCGGCGTCCGGCTGGCCGGCGTACACGGTCGGCGTGTCCACCAGACCCACCACGACGGCGTTGCAGCGGACACCGGTGGCCGCGTGCTCGGCGGCGACAGCGCGGGTGAGGTGGTTGAGCCCGGCCTTGCTGACCCCGTACGCGGTCAGCCGGTCGCCGGTCGCGCCGAGCGAGGCGACCGACGAGATGTTGACGATCGAACCGCCGCCCTGCTCGCGCATGTGCGGAACGACGGCCCGCGTGGTGAGGTACGCGGAGGTGAGGTTGATCCGGTGGACCAGGTCCCACTGCCGCGGCTCGGTGTCCTCGACACCCGCGACGACGCCGACGCCGACGTTGTTGAGCAGCACGTCGACCCGCCCGTACCGGCGCAGGCACGCCTCGACCAGCGCGGCGACTCCGTCCGGGCGGGACACGTCGGCGGTGAACGGCTCGCACTCGCCGCCTTCGGCCCGTACGATCGCGGCCGTCTGCTCGGCCGCGTCGGCGCGTCGGTCGACGGCGAGGACACGGGCGCCGGCCCGGGCGAACAGCACGCTCGCCGCCTTCCCGTTACCCCACCCGCCGCCGAGCGATCCGGCCCCGGTGACGACGGCGACGCGGTCGCGCAGCCGCCCGGTGACGTCGCCTCGCGCTTCGGGGGCCGGCGTGGTCATCGGGCGACGTCCGGGAAGTAGGAACGCGCGATGATCATCCGCTGGATCTGGTTGGTGCCCTCGTAGATCTGGTTGATCTTGGCGTCGCGCATGAACATCTCGACCGGGAAGTCGGTGACGTAGCCGTAGCCGCCGTGCACCTGGACGGCGTCGGTCGTGACCGCCATCGCCATGTCGCTCGCGTACGTCTTGGCGATCGAGGCCAGCCGGGCGGCGTCCGGATGGCCGTCGACGTAGGCCTGCGCCGCGTCGTAGACCAGCGACCGGGCGGCGTGCAACGGGATCGCCATGTCGGCGATGAGGAACTGCATGCCCTGGAACGCGGCGATCGGCCGCCCGAACTGCCGCCGCTCGCCGGCGTACCGGACGGCCGCGTCGAACGCGCCCTCGGCGATGCCGAGCGCGAGGGCGGCGACGACGATGCGGCCCTCGTCGAAGCCCTGCATCAGCAGGGGGAAGCCAGCGTTCTCCGGCCCGAGCAGGTGGTCGGCCGGCACCCGGACGTCGGCGAAGACCATCTCGGCGGTCGCCGAGGCGTGCAGGCCCATCTTCTCCTCGAACCGCACCGCCTCGACCCCGGGCCGGTCGGCCTCGACGTAGAAGGCGGACACGCCGCGCGGCCCGGGACCGCCGGTCCGGGCGACGACGACGTAGAAGTCGGCGTGGCCGCCGTTGGTGATGAACCGCTTGCTGCCGTTGATCACCCACTCGTCGCCGTCGCGCCGCGCGGTGGTCGCCACGCCGCCGAGGTCCGACCCGGCTTCGGGTTCGGTGGCCGCGATCGCGCCGAGCCGGTCGCCGGATGCCACGTCCCGCAGCACGCCGGGGAGCCAGGCCGGCGCGTCGGGCCGGTCGGCCGCCCGCACCATCACCTTGGTCGGGAACCAGGTCGCGGTCAGCACGGTGGACGCGCTCGGGTAGACCTTGGAGATCTCCTCGAGGACGACGACCTCGGCCCGGACGTCGGTGTCGACGCCGCCGAACCGCTCGGGCACCACGAGCCCGGTGAAGCCGGCGCCGGCCAGGATCTTGCGCAGCTCCGGTGAGAACGTGCGGCCGCGCTCGAGTTCGGGTACGAGCGGCGCGATCCGCTCCGTCGCGACGTCGCGGGCGACCGCCGCGAGGTCCCGTAGCTCCGTTGGCAACATGTCGAAGAACACGTGTGGATCCCTTTCAGCTCAAGCGCCGGTATACGGGATATTGGAAGGGACGGGATGGCCGCGACTCCGGACGCGGTGCGGCAAAATGGCAGTAAGCGGCGGAAACGAACAAACCAGCCGCAGAGGAGGACCTGTGAGTCTGACGTCGGAACGGCTCGACCGCACGCCGCTCGGCCAGCGGATCGCCGACGCGCTGCGGCACGACATCCTGTTCGGGCGACTCGCGCCCGGCACCAAGCTGGCCCAGACGCAGGTGTGCGAGCGGTTCGGCACCAGCCGGATGCCGGTCCGCGACGCCCTGCGGCAGCTGACGTACGAAGGATTCCTGACCGGCGACGGCGGCGGGCACAGCGTCGTGGCGCCCCTGCGCCGGCACGACATCGAGGACAGCTTCCTCATCGAGGGCCAGCTGCACGGCATCGCCACGCGGCGGGTCGCCGAGCGGGCCGACCCGGCCCACCTGGCCGAGCTGGCCGAGCGCCACGCACAGATGTGCGGCGCCGCCGAGGACGCCCAGCTGGCCGCCGATCTGAACTGGCACCTGCACCGGCGGATCAACCAGATGGCGCAGTCGCGCCGCCTGATCGTCGCGCTGCGGGCCCTGGCGGTCACGATTCCGCGCGACCTGCTCCTGGAGTTCCCGCAGTGGATCGACCGGGCCAACGACGAGCACGCGCAGATCATCGCGGCGGTCGCGGCGGGCCGCGGCGAACAGGCCGCCGGCCTGATGCGCGACCACGTGGCCGAGGCCGGCCGCGACCTCGTCCGCTACCTGGAGAAGAAGGGCGTCGACCTGACCTGATCCGGCGGCGGTCATGGCGCGGCCGCCGCTAGTTCGTCGGCGACGAGCAGGCACCCGTGCAGCCCGATGCCGCAGGCCAGCGCGACGGCCTCGGCGATCTGCCCCGGTGTGGCGCCCAGGTCCAGGGCGGCCCGGATGTGCTCGCGGACGACATCCGCGTCGGCGAGGGTGACCGCCGCCGCGACGGCGACCGCGATCAGCTCCCGGTCGACGGCCGGCAGCCCCGCCGCCCCGCCCGCGTCGACCACCTCGGTGTGGGCCGAGGCGAGCGCGGCGCCGACCGGCGGCAGCCCGACCTCGCCGTCCGCGGCCGGGCCGGCGAGGTCGGCGAGGATCGGCAACGCCAGCGTCGCGGCCCGGATGCCGACCGAGCCGGCCACCGCC
>NZ_JAGPXV010000180.1:0-9395 GCF_018070405.1 Micromonospora sp. D75 | reverse complement strand
TCGCCAGCGCGGTGTCGACGAAGTCGTCCACCTCCTCGCGGCGGCGCTGCGCCTCGCCCCGCGCCTCCGCGATGAACCGCGCGCCCTCGTGCTCGGCCGAGACGGTGATCTCGTTGACCGAGACCAGCCGCGCGTGTTCCGCCTCACCCTCGCTGATGATCCGGTCGGCCTCGCGCTTGCCGGCCTCCATGATCTTGTCCCGCTCCTCCAGCAGCGCGGCGGCCCGGCGCAGGTCGGCGGGAAGCTCCGCGCGCAACTCGTCGAGCGCGGCGATCATCTCGCCCCGGTCGACCATGCAGTTGTTGCGCGACATCGGGACGGAGCGGGCCTGCTCCACCATGGCGATCAGTTCGTCGATGCGATCGAGCGGGTCCACCGGTACCTCACTCCTGTCTTCGTCGGCCGCCCTCCATGATGCGGCCTGCGCCCGGCTTCGGCGCTGCACACATCATGTCGCGCCCGAGCCACCCACGCCCCACCCGCCCCACCCGGCGCGTCGCCCACCCCCGGCGGAGGGTCAGGGGCGGAGGCGGGTGGCCAGCTGCTCCCGGACCAGGTCGGGGACGTGGGCGGAGACGTCGCCGCCCCACTTCGCCACGTCCTTGATCAGGCTGGACGAGATGAACGAGTAGAGCGGGTTGGTCGGCATGAACAACGTCTCCACGCCGGCCAGGCCGATGTTCATCTGGGCCATCTGCAGCTCGTAGTCGAAGTCGCTCACCGCCCGCAGGCCCTTGATCAGCACACTCGCCTGCTGCGCCCGGCAGAAGTCGACGAGCAGACCGCGGAACGACTCGACCCGGACGTTGTCGTACGAGGCGGTGACCTCGTGGAGCATGTCGATCCGCTCCTCGACCGTGAACAGGCCCTGCTTCGACTGGTTGACCAGCACCCCGACGATCACCTCGTCGAACAGCCGGCTCGCCCGGCCGATGATGTCGAGGTGACCGTTGGTGACCGGGTCGAACGAGCCCGGGCAGACCGCACGTCTCATGATCGGCGACCGTACCAAAGAGTGGTCTCGCCGTAACGTCTGCTGCGCTCCGGAGTGACACCTTCCACCCACGTGACCGATCCGGAACGGCTGGACCGCTCGACGATCACCAGGGCGTCCGGGGCGAGCCAGCCGCCGTCGACCAGCGCCGCCAGCATCGCGGTGATCTCGGCGTCCGGCACCGCGTACGGCGGATCGGCGAAGACCACGTCGTACGGGCCGTCGGCCGGACCGGCGGCCAGCACGGTGGCGACCTTGCCGGTGACCAGACGCGCGGCGGGAGCGGCCCGGAGCGCGGCGATGTTGTCCCGGATCACCCGGGCGGCACGCGCGTCGGACTCGACGAGCAGCACGTGCGCGGCGCCCCGGGACAGCGCCTCCAGGCCGACCGCGCCGGAACCGGCGTACAGGTCGGCGAAACGTGCCCCGTCCAGGTCGACGTGCGAGTGCACGGCGCTGAACAGCGCCTCCCGGACCCGGTCGGAGGTGGGCCGGGTGCCGGCGCCGGGCGGCGCGGCGATCCGCCGCCCGCCGAGCGTGCCGGCCACGATCCGGGTCACCGTCGCTCCCTGCGCATGCCCCGACGCTACGCGACCCGCGCGCCGAGGTGGATCGAGCACCCGAGGTGACGCCGGGTGACTCGACGTACATCAATGATCTCGGATTCATAACGGACCCTTTACGACCCGTCGATCTCGGTAACGCCCGCACTGTCGATCTCGCTAGGGTCTGGCCCGATTGCCGGACGGACGCGCGGCTCCGGCCCCTCCGCCCGGTCTCTCCCATCCTCCCCCTCGTCAGGAGCAGGCGTGAATCGTCTCCACCTCCGGCGTGCCGCCGCCCTCACCGCCGGCACGCTGCTCGGCCTCGCGGGCGTCGCCACCGTCGCCGGCCCGGCCGCCGCCCACCACCCCGAGCCGTCCGGCAGCTACTGTGCCACCCCGAACGGCGCGGTCACCGTCACCTGGTCCGTGACCAGCAGCGAGACCGACATCTCCGGCCGCATCACCAAGCTCGTGTCCACAGTGCCCGGCCCGGTCAGCGGGGACCTGGCGGTCGGCGCCGAGCTGAAGCCGGCCGGCAAGGGCACGCTCACCGGCACCCAGACCCACACGTTCGCCGGCGCGATTCCGGAGCTGAAGCTGACCGTCGGGGCGCACTGGGACCGGGGCCGCAAGTCGCACGAGGGCGAGCGGACCGTGACGGCCCGCCCGGCCCGCGACTGCGTGACGCCGAGCCCGTCGCCGTCGCCCAGCACGTCGCCGAGTCCCACGCCCACGCCGAGCACGCCGGCCTCGCCGACCCCGACGCCGTCGGCGTCCCTCCCGCCGAGCCCGTCCACCCCGCCGTCGCCGTCCGCCCCGCCGGCGGAGCCGATCTTCAAGCTGGACCAGGACTGCGACTCGATGACGTTCGTCGTGGAGAACCCGGCCCAGGGCGCGCCGTTCACCGCCACGCTGACCACCGAGAAGGGCGTCACCAGGACGCTCGCGTCCGAGCCCGGCAAGACCAGCTCGGTCGAGTTCGACGCCTACCCGGGCCTCAAGGTCACGGTGAAGTACGACGTGGTCGAGGACGCCGAGACCATCCCGTACACCCAGCCGGACGACTGCTCCGGCCAGGGTGGCGGCCTGCCCGTCACCGGCCCGGCCGCCGGCGCCATCGTCGGCGGCGCCGCGCTGCTGCTCACCGCCGGCGCGGTGCTGTTCGTGGTGGCCCGTCGCCGCCGGATCCGCTTCACCGCCTGATCCGCACCCGAGGGCGCGTCGACCACCCGGTCGGCGCGCCCTCGCCGTGCCTGCCGCGGGTCCGGCACAGGGCGCGCGGGCGGTCAGACCGCGTCGAGCACCGACGTGACCGCGACCGGGTCGACCTCGGCCTGGTTGGTCAGCAGGACGAGCCGCTCGTCGGAGTCGGGCAGCCAGGCGGCGAACGCCTTGTAGCCACCGTTGTCCCCGGAGTGGTGCAGCGCCCGCCGGCCGGCCAGCGGGCCGACGAAGAACCCGTAGCCGTACGCCTCGTCGGGCCGTCCGGTGGGCGCGTGCGGCGCGGTCATCGCCGCCACCGAGGCCCTGGCGAGCAGCCGCCCCCGGCGTGGTACGTCGAGCCAGGTGAGCAGGTCCGCCCCGGTGCACCAGACGTCACCCGCGCCCATGCTCACCGTCGCGAGGTCCCAGGACGGCACCGCCCGGCCGCCCTCGTGGCCGGTCGCCACGTCCGGCCGCCCCTCGCCGGAACCGGCGAAGCTGCCGGTCATGCCCAGCGGCGCGAAGACCTCCCCGGCGAGGAACTCGGCGTACGGCCGGTCGGCCACCTGCTCGACGGTCCGGGCCAGCAGCACGTAGCCGGGACTGCTGTAGTGCCACCCGGCGCCGGGCGGGAACAGTGGCGGCAGCGCGGCGAACCGGTCGAGCAGCTCGTCCGGCTCGGCCGGCCCGTGCAGGTCGATCGCCGGGTAGTCCTCCCAGTGCCCGAGCCCCGAGGTATGGGTGAGCAGGTGGTGCAGCGTGATGCCGGACCACTGCGGCGGCGGCGTGCCGGGCAGCCGGCGTACGACCGGGTCGGACAGGCTCAGCGCGCCCCGCTCGGCGAGCAGCAGCACCGCCACTGCTGCCATCTGCTTGCTGATCGAGGCGATCTGGAATCGGGTCGCCGGGGTGCAGCGCCGGCCGGACGTCTCGTCGGCGACCCCGGCGACCCGGTCCACCAGGAGCTCGTCACCTCGGGCCAGAAGCAGCACGCCGCGTTCGGGTGATGGTGTCGACATCTGCGCGAGCCTAGGCACGCCACGGGCGTGCCGCTGCCCCGCGACCGCACCGGCCCGCCGTCAGCCCTTCTCCAGGTATTCGGCGCGTTCCTCGTCGACGAGCGCGGCCACCGAGGCCGCGAGCGCCGGATGCCGGGCCAGGTCCGGGTCCTCCTCGACCAGTTCGATCGCCTCGGCCCGCGCGTCGCGGATCAGCTCGGCGTCGCGTCTCAGCGACAGCAGCCGCAGGTGCGAGCGCCGGCCGGACTGGGTCGCGCCGAGCACGTCGCCCTCGCGGCGCTGTTCCAGGTCGAGTTCGGCCAGCTTGAACCCGTCGGTGGTGGAGGCGACCGCGTCCAGCCGTTCCCGCGCCGACGAGCCCTCGACCGCCTCGGTGACCAGCAGGCACAGACCGGCGGCCGAGCCCCGGCCGACCCGGCCGCGCAACTGGTGCAGCTGGGAGACGCCGAACCGGTCGGCGTCCAGCACGATCATCACCGTCGCGTTCGGCACGTTCACGCCGACCTCGACCACTGTGGTCGCGACCAGCACGTCCAGCTCGCCGTCGGCGAACGCGCGCATCACCGCGTCCTTCTCGTCGGCGGGCAGCCGCCCGTGCAGCACCCCGATCCGCAGCCCGTGCAGGGGCCCCTCGGCCAGCAGCGGGGCCACCTCGGTCACCGCCAGCGGCGGGCGCCGGCCGTTGTCGTCCTCCCGCGGCGCCTCCTCGTCCGACACCGGACCCTCACCGATGCGCGGGCACACCACGTACGCCTGGTGGCCCTTCGCGACCTCCTCGCGCAGCCGGCGCCAGGCCCGGTCGAGGAACGCGGGCTTCTCGGCGGCCGGTACGACGTGCGAGGCGATCGGCGAGCGACCCTGCGGAAGCTGGGACAGCGTGGAGGTCTCCAGATCGCCGTAGACGGTCATGGCCACCGTGCGCGGAATCGGGGTGGCCGTCATCACCAGCACGTGCGGCGGCTGGTCGGCCTTGGCGCGCAGCGCGTCGCGCTGCTCCACGCCGAAGCGGTGCTGCTCGTCCACCACCACCAGGCCCAGGTCGTGGAAGTCGACGCCCTCGTAGAGCAGCGCGTGCGTGCCGAGCACGATGCCGGCCCGCCCCTCGGCCACCTCGGCCAGCGCCCGGCGCCGGGCCGCCGCGCCAAGCGAGCCGGTGACCAGCTCCACCCGGGTGGCGTCCTCGGCGGCGCCCAGCTCACCGGCCCGGCCGAGCGGGCCGAGCAGGTCGAGGATGCCCCGGTGGTGCTGGGCGGCGAGCACCTCGGTCGGCGCGAGCAGCGCGGCCTGCCCACCGGCGTCGACGACCTGGAGCATGGCGCGCAGCGCCACCACGGTCTTGCCGGAGCCCACCTCGCCCTGCAGCAGCCGGTGCATCGGGTGCGCGGCGGCCAGGTCGGCGGCGATCTCCCGCCCGACGACCTGCTGGCCGGAGGTCAGCTCGTACGGCAGCCGGGCGTCGAACGCGTCGAGCAGGCCGCCCGCCTTCGCCGGCCGGGCCCGCGCCGGCCACGCCGCGGCCCGGTGCTTGCGCTGCACCAGCGTGAGCTGCACGGCGAACGCCTCGTCCCACTTGAGCCGCCGACGCGCCCGGTAGAGCGCCTCCTTGCTGGTCGGGCGGTGGATCTCGCGCAGCGCGGTGCCGATGTCGGCCAGGTTGCGGGTGGCCCGCACGGTGGCCGGCAGTGGGTCGTCCGGCGGGGTGAACGTGTCCAGCACGACGCGCACGCAGCGGGCGATCACCCAGGTCGGTACCGCCGCCGCGGCCGGATAGACCGGGATCAGGGCACCGGCGAACTCCTCGACCTCCTCGTTCGCCGCCGCCTCGCCCTCGCCGCCCTCGCCGAGCAGGACGTACTCCGGGCCGTTGAGCTGCCGCTTGCCCCGGAACTCGGTCACCTTGCCGGCGAACAACCCCCACCGGCCGGGCCGCAGCTCCCGCTCCCGCCACGCCTGGTTGCCGAAGAACGTGCAGGTGAGCACGCCGCCGGAGCCGTCGCCGACGGTGACCTCCAGCAGGTTGCCGCGCCGCTGGCGCATCGGGCGCACGGCGGTGCGCTGCACCTGGGCGAGCACTGTGACCTGCTCCCCCACGTCGAGCGAGCGGATGTCGGTGTGCTCGCCGCGCTCGTCGTACCGGCGCGGGAAGTGGTAGATCAGGTCGCCCGCGGTGTGCAGGTCGAGATGCCCGGCCAACGCCTTCGCGGTGCGCTCGCCGACCAGCTTCTTCAGCGGCGTGTCCACAGTGGCCGCCTCGCTCGTCATTCGACCCCCACCAGGAGCGGATAGTGCGGCTGCCCGCCCTCGTACGCCTGCACCTCGACGAACGGCCAGGCCCGCTCGACATGCTCACGGACCCGGTCGGCCAGCCCGGCCGGCGCATCCGCGCCGCACAGCAGCGTGACCAGCTCACCGCCACCGCCGAGCATCCGGTCCACCACCGCGATGCAGGTGTCGGTCAGATCCTGCCCGATCAGGTGCACCTCGCCCTCGACCAGCGCCAGCACGTCACCCGCGCGGGCCGGGCCGGCGACGGTGAGCGCCTCCCGGGCGGCGTGGCACACCTCGGCGTACCGGCAGGCGCCGGCCGCCTCGGCCATCGCGATCACGTCGTCCTCGAAGCGCCGCTTCGGATCGCGTACTGCGAGCGCCGCGAGCGCCTGCACCGGGGAACGGGTGGGCACCACGCTCACCTTGACGCCGAGGCCGTACGCCTCCTTCGCGGCCGCGCTCGCCACCGACTGCGTGTTCGGGTCGTTCGGCAGCACCACCACCCGGGCGGCGCCGGTGGCCCGGATCGCGTTCAGCAGCTCACCGGTGGACGGGTTGGCCGGCACCACCACGGCGCCCTCGGCGGCGAACAGCTCGGCTATGCCCGCGCCGGTGGCCACCACCACGGCGGCCCGGCCGTCCGGGCGCGCCACCTGCGGCGCGGGCGCCGGGGCGGTCTGGTCGGCGTAGCGGGTCACGCCGATGCGGTGCGGCCGGCCGGCGACCACGCCCGCCTCGATCGCCGCCCCGACGTCGTTGACGTGCACGTGCACGTTCCAGGTGCCGGCGCCGTCGCCGACGATCGCCAGCGAGTCGCCGAGCACTGCCAACTCGGCGCGCAGCCGGGCCACGGCCTCGTCGTCCGCGTCGAGCAGGTACTGCACCTCGTAGGCGTACACGTCGGAGCCGCTCTCCCGCACGGCGGTGGCCGGCGGACGGCGGGTGGGCGGCGCGGGCGCCGGCTGCGCCGGGCTCTCCCCCGTGACCACCTCGACCAGCGCGTCAAGCAGCAGACACAGGCCGCGCCCACCGGCGTCGACCACGCCCGCGCGGGCCAGCTCCGGCAACTGCTCGGGGGTACGCGCCAGCGCGTGCGCCGCCGCCTCGGCCGCGGCCCGGGCCACTGTGCGCAGGTCGTCGCTGTCCGCGAGACGGGCCGCGTGGGCCGCCGCGGCGACCACGCTGAGCAGCGTGCCCTCGACCGGCCGGGCGACCGCGGCGTAGGCGGCTGTGGTGGCGTCGGCCAGCGCGTCGGCGAGCTGCCGCCCGCCCACTGCGGGAGCGGCGGCGAGCGTGTCGGCGAGGCCGCGCAGGATCTGCGAGACGATCACCCCGGAGTTGCCGCGCGCCCCGAGCAGCGCGCCCCGGGCCATCAGCCGCAGCGCGTGCCCGTGCGGGGTGTGCCCGTCGTCGGGGAGGGTGCCGAGATCCATGGCCAGGGCCTGCTGGGCCGAGGTCAGCGTGAGGACCAGGTTGGTGCCGGTGTCGCCGTCGGGCACCGGGTAGACGTTCAGCTCGTCGATCTCGCCCTGGTGCCGCCGGAGGGCGGCCAGCCCGCTCGCGCACCAGCGGCGCACCGCTGCGGCGTCGAGGGTCTCCAGCACGTCGGGAAGCCTACTGGCGCGCACCGACACGCGCCGGGGTCGTCCGCCGCGTGTCCGCCCCGCCCGCCGGCCCGGCCGGGTCGCCGGTACGCTGGGTGGGCTCGCGAAAGGGCCGGTTGGGCGTACCGACTGTCATCGGGTAACCTGACCAGGTTGCCCGGGCAGCGCCTGGCGGCGACCTCATGAACGTTTCAATCCCAGGAGTATCCCGTGGCTAGCGTGTGCGACGTCTGTGGCAAGGGGCCGGGCTTCGGCCACAACGTGTCCCACTCGCACCGGCGGACCAACCGCCGCTGGAACCCGAACATCCAGTCGGTGCGCACCCCGGCCGGTGGCGGCAACACCAAGAAGTTGAAGGTCTGCACCTCGTGCATCAAGGCCGGCAAGGTCACCCGCGCCTGACGCGGTAGCGCCACCGAACATCGTCGGTCGCCGGCGGATCCCTCGGGATCCGCCGGCTTCTGTCGTATCCACCGACCCGCGCCGCACACCTGACCGACCGTACGGCGACCGGCTGGTACGGGCCGGTTAGGGTGCTGCTGCGCCGGCCGTCCGGTTCCGGCGCGAGCCGTGGGGAGGGTGACCGGTGGACCTCGATCTGGGTCGCGAGCAACTGGTGGTGGTGGGCGCGTCGTTCGGCTCACTGAGCTGGTTCGACCAGCAACTGCCGGCCGACACCGTGGTACTGGTCGAGGAGCCGGACGTGATCGCCCGCCGCGACCTGGCCCGGTTCGCCGAGCGGCTGCCGATGATCGGGCGACTGGTCGAGGCCGAGTACCAGACCGGCTTCGACGCCGACGCCCTGCTCGCCCGCGAGCCCGCCCTGGCCGACGCCCGGCTGGTCCTGCCCGGCCTGGAGTACGCGGTCGGCGCCGCCGCCCGGCTCGCCGAGCGGCTCGGGTTGCCCGGCGCCGGGGCGGAGGCCGCTGACATCTTCTCCGACAAGCACCGGATGCGGCTGCTCGCCGACCGGATCGGACTGGCCAACCCCGTCTACGAGCTGGTCGACGACCCGGCGCGGGCGGTGGAGTTCGCGCGGGCGCACGGCGGCCGGTGCGTGCTCAAGCCCACCCGCCGTTCCGGCAGCCTGGGCGTGCAGCTGATCACCGACCCGGCCGAGGTGCCCGCCCGCTGGGCGGCGAGCGCCGCGCCGCCGGACCCGGCCGAGGCCACCGAGCGCGGCCTGCCCACCGGCGTGCTGGTGGAGGAACTGCTGGTCGGCTCCGAGCACAGCGTCGAGCTGCTGGTCGCCGACGGCGAGGTGATCTTCGCTAACGTCACCGACAAGCGGATCGCCGGTGGCCGGTACCCGGTCGAGACCGGCCACACCGTGCCGTCCGCGCTGCCCGCCACCGAGCACGACGCGCTGCGCGCCGCCGCGGTACGCCTCGCCGAGGCGGCCGGCTTCCGCAGCGGCATGCTGCACAGCGAGTGGATCCTCGTCGACGGCGTGCCGACGCTGGTGGAGTGCGCGGCCCGGATGCCCGGCGACATGATCACCGCGCTGATCTCGATCGCCTACGAACGCGACGTCATCGAGGCGTACCTGCGGGTGCTGCGCGGCGAACGGCCGGCGTTGCCGGCGCGGCCGACCGGCGCGGCGGCCATCGAGTTCCTGATCGCGCCGCCCGGACAGGTCACCGCCGTCGACGGCAAGCGCGACGCGCTGCGCGTGCCGGGCGTGCTCGACGTGCAGGTCGAGACGAAGGTCGGTCAGACCGTGCCGGAACTGCTCTCCTCGGCGCACCGCAGCGGGCACCTG